>CAZLRY010000252.1:0-5368 GCA_964561675.1 uncultured Chitinophaga sp. | reverse complement strand
TAATTAAAAATGACAAGCCGGATTATGGTCCATACACCTACAACTGGAACGGGAATGTGGAAGGAAATAGTACGGGTGCCTCGGCTCAATTAGAAACCGTACGGCCTGGTAAAAAAACAATTTCAGTAAGTGTGGACGGAACCACTCCGCCCGGTACAGCCTCCCTTGAATATGTGGTGGCCCCTTTGAAAGTAAAACTGACAAAGGTCTCCCCATCTGCCAATAAGATCATAGTAGGCATGCCGGTTGAACTAAGAGCCGATTTCGTTAGCACGGTTCCAGCCGGGAGAAAACTGCAATACCTGTGGCAGCCACATCCCGAAGAAAAATTTGAGCCCTTTGAGGGTAATCGTAATACCACCAAACTGGTCTTTTCCAAACCCGGCCTTAAAAAAGTATGGGTACAGGTATTGGATAAAACAACGGCCGAAACCATAACGATGGGCGAGTCGGAGCAACTGGAACTGGAAGTTGAAAAACCTGCCTTCAGGATAACCTTCTCTCCTGCCAAAGCCCTGGTGGGTGAACAAGTTACCGCCAAAATCAGCAGTGTACCGGACAAACTGGAAGAGGTCAATTACCGCTGGATGCCGTTGCCTTCGAATGCCCGGCAGTTGAAAGAATCACAAGATGGTACTGAAGTGATCTTTTACGCAAAAGACGCCTTGCAGATACCACTGGAAGTGTTAGCGGTAGTCAAAGGCAGCGGAGAAGAACTGGGAAATGTAAAAGCCTACTTTAATGCGGAACGCTTTAGCATAAAAGCAGAAGGGCCAAAAGTACAGGGCCCAAAACCGATGATCTGGAAACCAGGTGAGGGACTGGTGGAAGTGGAAAAGGAAATTGCCGTACACCAGGTCGTGGAATTTAATACAGTGATCAGTCCGCAGCCAACTGGCACACTCACGTATCAATGGCTCGTGACAGAAGGAAATGCATCCATCAATAATCCTGCTTCGAGAGATGCCAGGGTAACAGCCCTTGGAACCGGGACCATCAAATTAAAAGTTACGGTAAAAGATAATAACGGGTTGGAACTGGGTGAAGCAATAGCCTCATTCAGCGCCACGATCAGCAATGAAATGATCACGAACGGGGCTTCACAAAAAAAAGCATTTGATGATAAAATGCAACAGGCCCGTCAGCTCATCAAAGATGGAAAGCTGGATGTGGCGCTCAAACTGGGCGAGGAACTCAAAGGAATGAATGCAAAAGAAGCGGCCCCGTTGCTGACTGAACTGGCGGAAGCCTGTAAGAAAGCCGGAAAAGACGCAGCCTATGAGCGGGATTTTACACTGGCCATCAAACGATACCAGCAGGCTTTGCAACTTAATCCGAATGATGCAGTGGCCAGGAACCAGCTCGAACAAAACAGGAAATGGCAGAAAGACTGGGCCGGCATCGAAGCAAAAGGGAATGAACTCGATGAAAACGTAACCCGGAAAAATCTGCCCGGTACACAAAAATGTATAAATGACCTGAATAAACTCCAGCTGAATATGCCCGGCCAGATGGCCAATAAATGGTCACAGGAGAAGAGCCGGAAATTCAATGAGCTGCTGAAAAGTTGTGATTCGGCATACAACCTTACCAGGACAACCTGGACGAATGATTTTAAAGCCAAGGATTTTGAAAATGCATTGCCCCGACTGGAAGCATTCAAAGCAGAATGGACCGCCAAGCCGGAATCGATGAAAGAAATAGAAAGTTCGATCCAGTTGTGCAAAATGCAGATAGCTGAAAAGAAAAAAATCTATGAAGACTTCCTGGTTATAAAATCAAAATTTGAAAAAGGGCTCCCCCTTGATCCTAAACAAAATCCCACCACGATTGAATACACGGCCAGTACCCGATTTAGCAGTAATGATGCCCGGCAGAAAGAAATGATCACATTCGCCCGGGGCATGAATCAACGGCAGCAGGAGATGATAGCCAACCGGGACAGGGCTGCTCAGCTTAAAAAGGAAGGCCAGCAGGCAGAATCTGCAGGACAAAAAGAAACAGCTCTTGGCAAATACAAGGAAAGTGTGGCATTGATCCCCGACGCCGGATTGGAAGATCGTATCCGTGTGCTGGAAACCGAAGTGGCTGCGCTCAAAGCCAGGAAGAGTAAAGCAGATCAACTCTGGAATGACGGATTGAAACTGACGGATAAGAAAAAAACAAAGAAAGACGGGCTTGGAAAAATGAAAGAAAGCCTTGAATGGTGGAGTGATACAGATAGGATTAAAAAGATCAGGGAACTTGAAAAAGAAGTGAACGGCACATTCAGCAACCTGGATATCCGTGGAACCTGGCGGCATGGCAATACTGAAACAATGACCTTTACTCCATTGGGTGAAGGACAATATGCTGTAATTGAAAAAGGATTCGACAATGCAACAGGAACTTTGTCTATGATGGGAGAAGACGGGATTATCCAATACACGACAAAATCCGGCATTTCCGGTCAGTATTTACTCAGTTTTTCGGCTGATGGCAGCAAGGCAACCGGCAAATGGACTGACAACAGGAATGAAAGTGGGATACGGAGTTTTACCCTGATCAGTAAACCGGAAACCCCGGTAAGCGTTAAAAAACCAGAAGCAGTACCTGATAAAACGCCCGAACCGGCAACCACACCAACACCTCCTACCAAAAAGAAAAAGAAAAGTTTTACCGAAGTATTGAATGGTATAAACAAAGGATTGGGTAAACTGGACAGTACCATCAGTGGTAAGAAACCAGCCCCTCCAAAGACCGAACCCGCAGGGCCGGCTACTCCACCGGTTAATAATGATGTAGGTGTTAACCCGGCTGATGCTGCCACAGAAGAAAAAATTTTTGACAATGGTAATATTGGCGGCGTATCCGGAGGACCCACTCAGCCTACCCGCTTTACATTGTCCAAAACAACGTACATCACCCGTATTGAAAATTATCACTATTTCAATGGGGGCAAAAAACCAGGAACGATTGCCTTGCGGAACAGCAATGGTCAGCAATTCGGCCCCTGGCAGTCCTATGGCCTTATTGGCCAGGGGGGTGTCCAAAATGCCTATTGGGTGGCACAACCGAAAATGCAACTGCCTGCGGGCACCTACACGGTAATCGATAGTGATCCTTCCACCTGGTCACAGAATGGACAGTCCGGTGGTGCAGGCTTTACCACGGTATGGGCACTCAAAGGAAATAAACAAATTCCGCACAAACAAAATGATCCCGGCTACACCATCGAAAACGTGGAAACCGGTGGTGGTGTAACCGCTGAAAAAATATTTATAACTGGCGATATCGACAATCTTGGATTTGGATTCCCAAAAGGTTTCGATGTATTCAGTGGTAATTCAACCCCTAGTCATGCGTTCCCCTGGAAAATTAATCCGTCTGACGCACCAGGTACCGACCGGATTATGGTAGGAACCGGCGCCAAAAGCAACAGTGACGGTTATTCCTCTTATACCAACCGTCCGGATAACAGTCCGCAGACCATTACATTGAATTGTCCGGTAAACGGAATGGATATAAAATCAGCCGTACTGCAATTATTTGTAGACGACTTCCAGGCGATGGCGTTTGGATCAAAGTTCACGGTTACCATAAATAATAAAAGAGCCGGTTTCATAGAAGATATCATTAATAACCTGAACCAGACCGGCCCGATTGGCAAACTCATCAGTGTTAAAATTCCGGGAGATTTCATGAATGAAATCCAAAAAGGAAAACTGGCTATTTTTATTGATGATGCTACAACCGGACACGGTGATGGCTATGCAATTGATTTTGTCCGGTTAATTATCAATCCCCAATCCTATTCGTATACCGGAACGATCACAGGTGTGGTGAACCGTCCCGACGGTTTGCATGCCGCCGGAGCCAGCATTAGTGCAGGTGGCATTATCAGTACCACAGCTAACAGTAAAGGTGAATTTACACTGAACCATGTACCGGCAGGAATGGTAAGCATTCATGCATCATACAATAATCATCACCATAAAACCATTTCAGCCGACCTGGCATCCGGAAAAACGATCAGAATAACGATCAGTCTGCCTGCTGATGAAAGCGCCCCCGGCCCTTCGACCCAACCCGCAACCCCGGCAAATAACGGGGCAGCAACCACAGGTGTGATAAATGGAACGGTATTTAAGACTAAAGCAGAAGCCGGTAAAACAAACCCTTATGACCTGGAAGGGGTGCCGATACCTAATTCCACTGTTACAATAAGATATGTACAGAACGGGCAGACTTTAACTAAAACGGCGACAACCGATGGCAGCGGCAAATTCAGCTTTACCGGGCTTCCGCTGAATGTAAACATTTCAATCAGCAGCAGGAGTACTACAGTAAATCGTCTCTTAACCGGTTCTGCACCACTGTTTGTGCAATTTGGCTGGGATGGCGAAATAGAAATTAAATAAAAGTAAAAATGAATACGGCAATACCAACAACAGCATCCATTGTGAACAAACCCCGGAAAGTAATCCGGAATGCAGTAATATTTACGCTCCTTATGATTGCCGGGGCTGTTATCACCGGCAACAGCGGTCTGGATGGCATGAATGGCGGCTATGCATTGATTGTACTATTTGGATTTCTGGCCATGACCTCCCTTGTTACGGCCCTTGTCTATCTGCCAAGGGCCAGGGAATTTGACAAACTGGTCAGTCAATTGCATCCGCTTGCGCACTGGACCTATACCAATGAGGAATGGAATGCTTTTATCAAAGAAGATCTTAAAGAAATGATTGACGTAAATAAAGCGACCCTGCGGTTGGTCATCATCGTATCGCTGGTTGTCGGGGCAATCCTGCTGCTGATATACCAGGACAACCTCTTTATACTGATCATTGGTGGTATCATACTGATGCTTTCATTGGTCGCCTTTCTGGCTCCACATATTCGTTCGCGTATCCTGCGCAAAGGAATACATGAATCACTGGTAGGTGAAACCTCGGCTTATGTGGGGGGCACATTCCAGACCTGGACACAACTGGGCGCTCACCTGGTAGGCACCGGCATCTATGAAGATGCCGAAGTACCGGTACTGCATATCATCTTTGAATTTCCTACCCTGCAGGCTACCCAACAGGAGATTATCCGGATACCGGTACCAGCCGGTAAAATGGAGGAAGCGCGAAAAATAGCTGAAATACTAAGAAAGCAGATTAATTAAAATAACTTTACTATACAAATTCACATCAGATGCCCGATCTTAAAAGTATTCAGACAGAAGTGGATGCCTGTTATCTCTACAGCCAGCTGGCCAAACATGAAGAAGACGAACAGGTAGCTGACATATTTCGACAGATGAGTAATATAGAAAAGGGGCATGCGGAGGCTTTTCTTAAAAAAATAAATTTACCGGCTGAAAAAATGCCGACTCCCT
>CAZLRY010000251.1:4384-5370 GCA_964561675.1 uncultured Chitinophaga sp. | reverse complement strand
TTTCCAGGGTTTCCTTGTATTCATAACCCGGATCGGCAAAACTGGCAAAGACATCCACCCAGCCTGGAGATACACAAAGTCCTTCGAGGCTGATCACCTGATCCGCTTCCGAACTGATTTCCTTTCCAATCTGACTGATAAGGCCGTTTTCAATAAAAATATCGCTGATTTGCCCGTTATGAGGGGAGGATGGATCAATGATCCGGGCTTGTTTAATGAGGATTTTCATTAAGGAGCGAAGTTAACGGATGCGGGTGGTTCGGAAAAATCTGAATGAGTAGAGAGTCGGGAGTCGGGAGAAGGGAGTCGGGAGTCGGGAGTCAGGAGTCGGGAGTCAGTAGTCGGGAGTCGGGAGATAACAGCCCGTTCTAAAAAATTAAACGAGCTACAAGAGTTTTCTTTTCTGTTTGACTCTTCCTGCTTTAAGGACTTCGTACTTCGTACCTCGTACTTCGTACATCGTACTTTACTAAAAAGCCCTCCGATGCTAAAGCTTTGGAGGGCGAAGTCGGGATGACTGGATTCGAACCAGCGACCCCTACGTCCCGAACGTAGTGCGCTACCGGGCTGCGCTACATCCCGTGATACAAACCGGAGTGCAAAAATAACTAAGGGAGGGGAAAAATCCATAAAAAAACAGGTGTCGGGTGTCGGGTGTCTGGTGTCTGGTGTCGGGTGTCAGGTGTCAGGTGTCTGGTGTCAGGAAACAGCACCTTCTAAGAACTTATACTTCAATGCACGTCAGTCGTACTTCGTACCTCGTACCTCGTACTTTGTTTAGTACTTAACACAAAAAAACCCGGCATTTAGCCAGGGCTTCTGTTTGTTCGTCGGGCTTTGCCCGACAAAGCCTGAGAAATCTTCCAAAGTAAGGAGATAAAATAAAAAACCCTCTAAAGCAAAAGCTTCAGGGGGCGAAGTCGGGCCTTGCCCGACGTAGCCCACTATATAATCCCTTAGGAAGTATATACAATAAAAAACCCTCT
>CAZLRY010000251.1:0-4284 GCA_964561675.1 uncultured Chitinophaga sp. | reverse complement strand
AAAGCAAAAGCTTCAGAGGGCGAAGTCGGGACGACTAGATTCGAACTAGCGACCCTCCCGCCTCAAGCGGGATGCGCTACCGGGCTAATATTTTTTTTGTTTGTTCGTCGGGCCTTGCCCGACGTAGCCCACTATATGATCCCTTAGGAAGTATATACAATAAAAAACCCTCTAAAGCAAAAGCTTCAGAGGGCGAAGTCGGGACGACTAGATTCGAACTAGCGACCCCTTGCACCCCATGCAAGTGCGCTACCGGGCTGCGCTACGTCCCGAACATTTGGGGCTGCAAATGTAAGATTAAGTCCTGAATTTCTGAAATCTATCCTTTTTTCAGTTGCCGGTTGTTATAGCCATTCTGATGCTTCGGGAACCGGTCTTTAACCGTTTCAACGAAAACCAGGCACAAACCTCAACGGGCAACCCTCAATTTCTTTTTAAATACCTTTCCATCATGAAAGCAATGTTCATCCGGGAAGCACAAATCTCCGATATTCCCCAGATTCAACGGGTACGTAATGCGGTTACAGAAAATACATTATCTGATCCTGGCCTGGTGCCGGATGAAGATGTGGCGGATTATATCAGCCGGAGAGGGAAGGGCTGGGTTTCCCTGGAAGGGGAGAAGGTTACTGGTTTTTCCATTGTCAGTGTAGCGGATCATAACGTGTGGGCTTTGTTTCTGGAACCCGGGTATGACAGACAGGGGACTGGCCGGAAATTGCATGCGATTATGTTAGACTGGTATTTTGATCAAACCGGTGAAACAGTCTGGTTGAGTACTACCCCCGGAACCAGGGCTGATGGTTTTTACAGGGGGGCGGGCTGGGAAGAAGCCGGTGAATATGGAAAAGGGGAGACAAAATTTGTAATGACACGCGAAAACTGGTTGAAACAAAAACAACGACCGGTTTAACATTTTTAATAACTTTAAAACAACCGGCAGTACAACCCCGTGAAGCGGTTATTCGTCCATTTATTTAAAGGCGCTGAAACACACACCATGCGAAGACTTATTTACTTTTTTTCCTTACTACCGATACTGTTTATTGCCGGCTGGTTAAAGGAACCCGTGCAACCTGAAGAACAGTTGTCTCAAACAGACGGACCTTATATTATCTACCGGAAGGATACCATTTTCATTCATTCAGTTTATGAAGGTGGGACGCTCCGGAAACTGCGTACAGACACCAGTTTTACAGCTGCAAAAAAAGAGATACGGCTGACAGTACCTACTGGTAATCCACATGAATTTTTTACGGTAAACTTAAAAGCTCGGTTGTCTCAGGAGAAAACAGAATTCCGGAAAGTACCCCGGCAACTGGCCATTTCAGATATGGAAGGAGACCTGAAGGGGTTCCTGCGTTTGTTGAAAGGGAATAAAGTGATCGACCAGCAGCTCAACTGGACATTCGGGGATGGGCACCTGGTGCTCACCGGTGATTTTTTTGACCGGGGCAAACAGGTGACCGAACTGCTTTGGTTTATTTACAGTCTCGAAGAAAAAGCAAAAGAAGCCGGTGGCTATGTCCATTTTATCCTCGGTAATCACGAGATCATGAACCTGAATGGTGATTTCCGTTATGTGCACCCGAGATATATGGAACATGCGGCCCTGATGAAGCTGGACTATCTTTCTCTTTTTGATGAAAGGTCTGAACTGGGCCGGTGGTTGCGGACCAAGAATATTGTGGAGAAAGTAGGAGAAGTATTATATATGCACGGTGGTATCTCCTCTGAAGTAAATCTTTTTAATGCGGCCGCCCCTAAAATAAATGAACTGGCAAGACCTTATTACGGGGATACCAGTTATCGCTATCCTGATGTGTATGTGGAGATCCTGTACAGTGAAGTGGGGCCATTCTGGTACCGGGGTTATTATACAGGATCACCCAAGGCCACGGAAGCACAGATTGACAGTACACTCTCAATTTTCGGTGCCAGGTATATAGCCACCGGACATACCATCATCCGGGACACCATCAGTACCTGGTTCAATAATAAACTATTTAATACCGATGTGCCGCATAGCAAAGGCTTTTCTGAAGGATTGCTGATCGAAAAAGGGAAATTTTACCGGGTGAGTGAGTCGGGTGAACAATTCCTGATCGCCGGCTGAGTTACCTGCCTGTACTGTCTGCAAAATGCCGGCCTGTCCCGGCTTCATTTTAGGTTTTATGCGCCTTCTCGCTTAAATTTGCCCCACTTTAAAAAAGCACTAACCAATGGCAAGATCAATCGCGTTTCGTGAAGCTATCCGGGAAGCCCTCAATGAGGAAATGAGAAGGGATGAACGGGTATTTCTGATGGGAGAGGAAGTAGCAGAATACAATGGAGCCTACAAAGTGAGCCAGGGTATGCTGGCCGAATTCGGCGCAAAGCGGGTCATTGATACCCCGATCTCCGAACTTGGTTTTACTGCAATCGGCGTGGGAGCAGCCCAGAATGGCCTTCGTCCCGTGGTGGAATTTATGACCTGGAACTTTGCAGTTTTAGCCTTAGATCAAATTTTAAATACCGCTTCTAAAATGCTGGCAATGAGCGGCGGACAGATCAGTTGTCCGATCGTGTTTCGTGGACCAAATGGTTCGGCCGGACAGTTGGGGGCCCAGCACTCCACTGCATTTGAAGCGCTGTATGCCAATATACCGGGGATCAAAGTAGTATCGCCCAGCAACGGTTATGATGCCAAGGGATTGCTGAAACAGGCTATTCGTTTTGAAGAAGATCCGGTGATGTTTATGGAAAGTGAGCAGATGTACGGCGATAAGTCTGATGTGCCGGATGAAGAGTATTATATTGAATTGGGAAAAGCCGATGTAAAAAGAGCCGGTCGCGATGTAACCATCGTTTCCTTTAATAAAATGATGAAAGTGGCACTCGGGGCTGCCGATGAGCTCGAAAAAGAGGGAATCAGCGCAGAAGTGATCGATTTAAGGACCATTCGTCCGCTGGACTGGATGACCATCCTGGAAAGTGTGAAAAAGACCAATCGCCTGGTGATCGTGGAAGAACAATGGCCTTTTGCCTCTGTTTCTTCTGAAATAACCTACCAGATCCAGAAAGAAGGGTTCGATTACCTGGATGCGCCGATTCGCCGGATAACCGCTGCGGACGCGCCTTTGCACTATGCTCCCAACCTGGTGGCGGCCGCTTTGCCGGATGTGCCACGTACGGTAAAACTGGTGAAAGAAGTCATGTATCAGGTCAAGTAAATCTGCCTGAAAAATACCAGCCCCTGCCTTTGGCGGGGGCTTTTTTTTTATCCATCAATACACAATAAAAAAAAAGTTTGTTATCGTGCAACGATTTGGTTTATATAGTGCATCTTTGTCTCGGTTTTTCATAGGATATTGGATTTTAAAACGAGGCTGGGTTTCTACCCGGCCTCTATTTTTTTACCCCTGTTCCAACCTTTGAATTGCCCTGCCTTCGGGCCAAATGATTTATTTTTATACCTAAAACGCATATAATGGCTGATATCCTGATTATCGACGATGAACGTGCCATCCGGAAAACCCTGTCGGAAATCCTTTCTTTTGAAGGTTATAAGGTGGACGAAGCTTCAGACGGAGAGGAAGGGTTGAAAAAATTCAAAGAAAAGACCTTTGACCTGGTCTTGTGTGATATTAAAATGCCCAAATTGGACGGCATTGAATTCCTGCAACGGGCAGGAGAGATCAATCCGGATATTCCAATTGTTATGATTTCTGGTCATGGAAACATTGAAACGGCGGTGGAAGCGGTTAAGAAAGGGGCTTACGACTTTATTTCCAAGCCGCCGGACCTGAACCGGCTCCTGATCACTATCCGCAATGCGATGGATAAAAGCACCCTGGTTACGGAAACCAAAGTGCTCAAGCGCAAAGTGAGCCGGGTGCAGGAAATGATCGGGGAATCAGCCGGGATTAAGAAAATTAAGGATACAATTGAGAAAGTGGCTCCGACTGAAGCCCGAATATTGGTAACCGGGGAAAACGGGGTAGGTAAGGAACTGGTAGCCCGCTGGATTCATGAAAAAAGTAACCGGGCTTCCGGGCCGATTATTGAAGTGAACTGTGCGGCAATCCCCACCGAACTGATCGAAAGCGAACTTTTTGGGCACGAAAAAGGCTCTTTTACCTCTGCCATCAAACAACGGATCGGGAAATTTGAATCGGCCAATGGCGGCACCCTTTTCCTGGATGAGATCGGGGATATGAGTGCCAACGCCCAGGCCAAAGTACTCCGGGCCTTGCAGGAAGGCAAGATCACCCGCGTGGGGGCCGATAAAGACATCAGTGTGGA
>CAZLRY010000250.1:0-5394 GCA_964561675.1 uncultured Chitinophaga sp. | reverse complement strand
ATAGGTAAATGCAAACTATATCGGCCAGGCCGGTTTCGCCCCGGATAGTTACTTGCCTTTGGCAGACCGCTTAATCGCTTTTTTGAGCTGGTGCTTGCTTCTCCATTCACTCATCGGTTTTCCAGCCAGTACGGCGGGTACATCCACAAAGCGGATATGCTGACGGTGATTACCGGTGGCCACATCCACCAGGGTACCTGTAAGTCCGGTCAGAAACATGTTTCCCAGTAAATAATTGCCACTGAATTTGGATTTTAAATCCACGCTGCCAGAACTGCCGCTGGAAGAAAGCTTCAGGGTTACCGTTTTGTGTTTATCCAGTTTCACAATGGGGGAGTAGTAATCATAATACGTGTCTCTGTTGGTTCCCACTTTGAGGTTAGACACCGTGAGGTCCGTACTGATTTCCACTCTTTCCCCATCGGCGGTGGCGGAAAGATTACGCGGGGCATCCACCAGGGCTACTTTACTTAAACGACCAGTGATGGTTCCGCAGGAAGTCAGCAATACAAACATGGTGGCGATGATGCCGAAGAGCGTGGTGATTTGTTTCATGAGTTTAATGTTTCACATAAAACTAAAGCGCAAATGAAATGATGAAAATGTGATAAAAGTAGTATCCGCCACTTTTTCATATTTATTGAAATAATATAGTATCGGGTGGTCAGAGCGCCATGTTTTTATTTCCGATGCCACCTTCTCCGAGGAACATATAATACAGTATATAATCATCCTCCTTTTTGTGTTTGGCAATACCGATGATGTATTTATTATCGGCCATAACAGTATAGGTATACCAGAAATAATCGGTGGTGATCTTCACTTTTTCTTTATGCGTCAGACCATATTTATCATTCCACCGGGTGATATGAATATTATTACTCACCACAATATTCTCTTCCGCTTCAAATTTTACGGTGTTCAGGGTATAAATCTTATAGGCACTGAGTATACGCGCCATTTTTCCATCAGCTGCGAAGCTGGCTTGTTTAAAATCCACCCGGTTGTTTTTTGGCATTTCTTCAAATTCGCCGATTTCTTTTCCGGTGCCAGTGCTGTATAATTTTACTGTTTTTGAATTACCGGCAATTAACTGGCTGCCGTCCGGGCTTATATCCAGGAATTCGACGCTTTTACTTCCGCCACCTTCCTTAAAGTCATCAAACTCTTTGATGATCTTCTGTTGTTTCAGGTCTACAATATAAATGGAGACGTCTTTCTTACCGGTTGCAGCAGTTATGGCAGCATGGGTACCGGATTCATTAACCTTTATTAGATTATGCAACACCGTTCCGTTGAACCCGCTGAGTATAACTTTATTACCGCTTTCCTGCCCATCGAACCGCAGTTCGCTGATTGCCAGATCTTTCAGGCGATAAAGTTTTTTACCGGAAGGACTGCAAAAGAGGCTGCCATCCGGGCTGGCCAGTTTGCTACCCGTCCGGTAGTTATAGATATGTTTACCCGAAAGCAATACCAGGCTGTCGTTCAGTACGGTCATGCTGGCAAATCCTTCCGAAGCCACCGGCCCGATCACCGATTCCTTTCCGGATTCTTTTTGAATATCCAGCCAGATTAATGTCTGGGTTTTGTAGTTCATGGCAACCACGGACTTACTGTCGGGGCATCCGCTTACGAGCAGCGAAGGTTGAACTTGTGTGAAAGCAGCCGGTATGTTTCCGGCAAGCAGCATCAGCAGAAAAAATTGTTTCATTTTTTCTTTTAAAACTGGCTGATTTTCCCGGATTAAAAAATGTGATAAAAGTAGTATGGAAAGAGAAAAGCGGAAGATGGTTTCAAAAAAATTGGTAGGTATACGTTGTTTTTACATCTGCGTTCATAAATTTTCCGGAAGAGACAGAGAGCAGCCCCTTTTCAGCACTATATTGGTAATAAGTGTCGATAAAAAGGTTGCCATTTTCATCAGTCTGACGCTCATTCGTTAACTGGTTGTTCGCATTATAGGTGTAGGCAATTTGTGTTTTAATGACCGTAGTGCCCAATGTATACCTGTAGCTGATTTTCCTCCCTTTTGTATCATACCCGAAAACGGCGTTGAATACCTCCCCATTGGGATTTGTTGTGGTGATTTTTACAAGCTGATTGGAGACATTGTATTGGTAAGTTGCAATTTTGCCAGTGCCCCATGTTTGTCGGGTCTGTCTTTTTTTCGCGTCAAAGAACTGGGTGTCTATGATGTTAGCAGAAGGCAAAGTGGTTATGATTCTGTAGCTGCCATCTGAAGCGTATTGATAAATTCTTTTTTCTATCCCTGTATATTTATGAGTAATTATTATACTATCCGGAGCTTTTTGTTTGTTGTAATATATTTTTGATTCTCTTATCACCGTTCCGCCACCTGTCTGTAGAATTTCATTCCCCTCTTTATCATATTCGGTTTCTGCGATTGTTCTGCCTGTATCTGAAATTATTTTTTTAATTCCATTTTTCTTCACCTGGTTTTTGTCTGGATGTTGACTTAATCCATTCAAAACAATAGCTGAGGCAATCAGTAAGCAGAGTATTTGTTTCATTTTATCAAGGTTTAAGCGGGTTCTTCGATTACGATGAATAATAAAAGTTAAAACTATAATAAGCCGGTCTTCTTCAGCGCATCCACCCGGCTGTTGACCTGCAGCTTTTCGTATATATTCCGGATATGCGTGCGCACGGTTTCCAGGCTCACATACAGTTTATCGGCGATTTCCTTATACCGGTATCCTTTGCTCAGTTGCTCGAGTATTTCCTGTTCACGACGACTGAGTTCCTGGAAATATTCATTGGTTTTTTCCCGCAGGGCGAACGCCTCAATTACTTTCCGGGCAATCTGGCTGCTGATGGGACTGCCGCCATTTTTTACTTCAAATATGGCTTCAATGACTTTTTCCGGCGGAGTGCTTTTCAGCAGGTAACTGGTGGCCCCGGCTTTCAGGGCATTGAATATTGTATCTGCATTGTCATAGACAGTCAGCACCATCATCTGCATCCTGGGATGAAGTATTTTAAGCCGTTGGATACATTCGATGCCGTTCATACCCGGCAGGTTAATGTCAAACAGGGCGATTTCCACCGGGGCTGAAGCCAGTTCTTTCAACGCTGTTTCTCCATCCCCGAATATGCGCAATTCCTTTACATCCACCTGCAGCTGTATCTGTTCAGCCATATAGTGGCGGACTTTTTCGTCGTCTTCAATAATTGCAATAGATTCTATTTTCACGAGTTAAACATCCTTTTTATTTACGTACTGGCAAATGTGATTAAAGTAGTAGCTCAGACCGGGATGACAAACCGGAAATAACAGCCTTCACCGGGGGAGGTTCTTAATTCCAAATGGCCTCCCAGTTCTTCCACCCGGTGCCTGATATTCCGGAGACCATTGCCCCCTGTTGCCTGACTACTGTCAAACCCCCGTCCATTATCGGCGATGGTAAATATTAGCTGCTGACCGGCCACACTGGCCATAACCGTAATGGAGGAAGCGCCGCTGTATTTAATGGCATTATTGATTATTTCTTTTGTTACGAGTAGAATATTCCGTCGCTGCTCATTTCGTAACAGCAGGTATTGGTAGCCATCGGGTAAATCAAGCGTGTATTGTATGCCTGAATATTCGAGTTGCTTATTTAATTGCTCGCGCAAATAGGCAAAGAGCTGGTCCAGCGTTTTGTTCTCCGGATTCAGGCTCCAGATAATCTCACTCATGCTACTGACTAATCGCCGGCTGGTGGTGGCAATATCCTCCAGTTCCCGGTTGCCGGGTGATGTTATATTGTGTTTAGCCGATTCACTCATCATAATAATCTGGGTGAGTCCGGCTCCGATATCATCATGCATTTCCCGGGAGATCCGTTGCCGTTCCCGGTTCAGCCGTTCCTGCTCTTCAAATTCCCGGATCTTTTTCCGGAGTTTGCGTTGAACAATATACCGGGTCGATAGAATCGCCAGGGTAATTATGAAAAGCAGACCTGCAATTAAATACAGCCAGTCATAATTTTTGGGGGCTGCCGGCAAATCAATATTATATCGGTCCAGCAGGTAGGCATTTACCCCCTGTATTTCTTCTTTGGACAGGGTTCTGCTGTACATGATTATTTCTGCAATATCCCCGTTCAGCACTTCCAGCCTGCCATTGGAACCGATCCGTAATACGTTTGAATCCGGTTGATTATTACTGACCCGGTAATTGATTTTAAGATCCCCTAGGCGGTAAAAATCAAAAGTCGAATCAGTGTTTCGGGCGAGCGTAACCACTTCCCAGGCATTTGATTTTATGGATGCCACGGGCATTCCCTCGCTGCCTACCCCATCATAATAAATATAAATATCCGGGGTGGCACATAACTGCCAGGTAATGCCATCTCCAAAATACGTAGACACCAAAGTGTTTACACCCCCACCTGAAGTCAGACTGGGACCGTTCACCCGGACAACCATAAAGATGGAGCCCCTCTTTTCGGAGAAAGACCGGAAGGGTTTGGTTTGCATGGTTATATCTTTTCCGCCAAACCGCAGCACCGGAAATCCATGGAGTTGGTCAGGTACCAGTTCAGGCATAACTGCCGAAGTAACCGCCGCATCCCGGTGATACCCGCTCTGGTCCAGCCAACCGGTGACCCGGTTATTGGTGACCTGAACACCTATATCTGATTTTAGCCAGAGATCCAGGCTCTCCCGGGGAATCTGGGCAAAAACAACTGTATTAAACAGGCAGAGCAGTCCTAAAACAAGAATTGGTTTACTTAACACAGTTTAAATGTAGCATTATAAGGGGTTTGTTAAATACCCAATAGCCGCAACAGGTATGTTTCCGAACACTTATTTTTGCAGCTATGGCAATTACCATCCGCACGGAACAACTGGTTAAAAAATACGGCACCCGCACCGTGGTCAACCATGTTTCCTTTGATGTGAAACAGGGTGAGATCGTGGGGCTGCTCGGACCCAATGGAGCTGGAAAGACGACCTCTTTTTACCAGGTGGTGGGACTGGTAAAGCCGGATGAGGGCAAAGTATTCCTGAATGACCAGGATATCACCGCCCTGCCCATGTACAAAAGAGCCCAGATGGGGATCGGCTACCTGCCCCAGGAAGCTTCTGTTTTCCGGAAGCTCAGCGTAGAGGATAATATTTCGGCGGTACTTGAAATGACCAAACTCTCCCGGAAAGAGCAGAAAGAAAAACTGGAATCCCTCTTAAATGAATTTCGCTTACAGCACGTACGTAAAAGCAATGGGGATGTACTCAGTGGCGGGGAGCGTCGACGAACTGAAATAGCCAGGGCCTTATCGGTGGATCCCAAATTCATCCTGCTCGACGAACCCTTTGCCGGGATCGACCCCATTGCCGTGGAAGATATTCAGGCCATCGTAGCCAAATTGAAATACAAGAATATCG
>CAZLRY010000249.1:0-5408 GCA_964561675.1 uncultured Chitinophaga sp. | reverse complement strand
CCACAGCATTTCCGGTCTGCGGCACCTCCGTTTTTCAACAACTTACCGTTCCATTATGCATCAATAACCAACAAGTCCCTGTAACGGGTTGTGCACCTGGTTACCCGGACCGCAATCCTTTTTTCTATCGGTTTACTTGTTATGTTGCCGGCACTTTGGGGTTTACGATTACACCATTGGCCTCCAATGAAGATTACGACTGGCAGTTGTATGATGTTACAGGCAGAAACGTGAATGATATTTATGTAAACACTTCAATGATCGTTACGGGAAACTGGGCCGGCACATATGGGCCAACCGGTGCTTCAAGTACAGGTACAACTGGGATCCAATGCGCATCCCAGCCACAGGATAACGCACCGACGTTTGCCCAAATGCCTACGTTGATTCAGGGTCACGAATATATTCTGCTCGTTAGTCATTTTACCGATACACAAAGCGGCTACAATCTTTCGTTTTCTGGTGGAACCGCTGTAATAACCGACCCGCTTGACCCACACCTGGTCAGTGCAAAAGCAGATTGCGATGGCACTAAAATCACGGTGAAACTGAATAAAAAAGTACGCTGTAACAGTTATACAGCCACTGGATCTGAATTCAGCATTGTACCAGCGGTAGCCACCGTTATTTCAGCCACACCGGACTCCTGTGCATTTGGTTTTGATTTTGATGAAATCACGCTTACCCTTTCCACCCCATTAACCAATAATAATTATCAATTGGTCATCAAAAACGGGACGGATGCGAATACATTACGAGACAACTGCGGAAGAAATATTCCCGTAGACGAACAAGTTCCTTTTCTGTACGCCATCCCCCAACCCATCTTTGCAGATAGCGTCGGAAAAGCAGGTTGTGCCACCGATTCCGTGATTGTTTATTTTCCAAAAAAAGTCGCTTGTAATACAATCAGTCCGGATGGCAGTGATTTCACCATTACCGGACCCGCTCCGCTCACTGTGGCCACCGCGTATGGCAATTGTGTCAATGGAAAATCAGATTACGCGATTGTAAAGTTCACCACTCCCATCTATGTAGGCGGTACCTACCAGCTTACCCTGAAAGCCGGAAATGATGGTTCTGTAATACTGGATGAATGCGGCCAGGAAATGCCAGAGCATACCCGTTCCTTTGTGGCGGCCGACACCGTCAATGCGGGTTTCACTTATACCACCGCGCTCAGTTGTTTGCAGAATACGTATACGTTCAATCACAACGGAGCGCATAATGTAAACAGCTGGAACTGGACCTTCAATAATAATATCCGCTCGAATACGCCTTTACATAGTATTATTTTTCCGGCCACGAGTACGAATGATATTCAGCTGATCGTCAGCAATGGCACTTGTGCGGATACCGCTGCACTTCAACTGGTACTGAACAATGAAGTACGTGCTTCCTTTACCATGCCGGATATTATTTGTCCGGAAGATCCGTTGGAAGTGGTCAACACCAGCACCGGCATTGTTACTTCCTGGGAATGGAAATACGATGTCACGGGCAGCAGTACCTTAAAAGATCCACCTCCCTATCTTTTCCCGGCCCGGAATGTAGAAGCTTATTACACCGTGAAATTGCTGGCTTATAACAATATTATTGGTTGTGTTGACAGTGCCCGGAAAGTGGTCCGTGTATTGGATTTCTGCCTCATCGATGTGCCCTCAGCCTTTACACCTAATAATGACGGACTGAATGATTTTTTCCATCCGCATACTGCTTTTAAGGCCGACAATTATGATTTCCGGGTGTACAACCGCTGGGGACAACTGGTATTCCAGTCCCGCAACTGGCAGGAAAAATGGGATGGCCGTTTTGGTGGTCAGCTGCAAAACCCCGGTGTATTTGTCTGGATGCTGAGTTATAAGCACCGGGATACCGGGAAGGACGTTTTCCGGAAGGGAACCGTGACCCTGATCCGCTAAAAATTTTCATTTGGGTGATTTTTTCGCATGCGCTATCTTTGCACATGGCAACAAGAAAATCCCCCTCCAAACCCAATTACGCAAAATTTTTTGGTGAAGGTCTGACCTTCGACGATGTACTGCTGATGCCCGGCTACAGCCAGGTATTGCCCCGTGATGTGGAAATCAAGAGCCGGCTGACCAAAAACATTACCCTCAATGTGCCCCTGCTCTCTGCTGCGATGGACACCGTTACCGAAGCGGCCCTCGCTACGGCACTTGCCCGCGAAGGCGGACTCGGTATTCTGCACAAAAACATGGCTATCGACAAACAGGCCGAACAGGTCCGTAAAGTAAAAAGAAGTGAAAGCGGACTGATCATTGACCCGGTCACCCTGCACGCCGATGCCACCATTGGTGATGCGCTCCGGCTGATGCGGGAAAACAAGATCGGGGGAATTCCCATTATTGATAAAAGCGGTAAACTGGTGGGCATCCTCACCAACCGTGACCTGCGTTTTGAAGATGACCCCAAACGCAAAGTCAGTGAAGTGATGACCAAAGAAAATCTCTACACCGCTCCGGAAGGCACTGACCTGAAAAAAGCGGAACAGTTATTCAAAATGACCAAGGTAGAGAAATTACCCATCATCAATAAACAGGGTAAGCTCACCGGTCTCTTTACCTATAGTGATATTTTAAAACTCAAGAGTCATCCTAATGCGGTGAAAGATGGCTTCGGTCGATTACTCGTGGGTGCCGGTGTAGGCATCACCAAAGACATGCTCGATCGCGTAGCCGCTTTACAAACCGTTGGAGTGGATGTGATTGCCCTGGACAGTGCGCACGGACATAGCAAAGGAGTGATTGACGCACTCAAGAGTGTGAAGAAGAATTTCAAAAACATGAATGTGATCGCCGGTAATGTAGGAACCGCCGCTGGTGCCAAAGCCCTGGCAGAAGCCGGTGCCGATGCCGTGAAAGTGGGAATAGGACCAGGCTCCATTTGTACCACCCGTATTGTGGCTGGAGCCGGGGTACCGCAGCTAACCGCCATTATGGAAGCCGCCTCTGTATTGAAACCCAAAAATATTCCGCTGATCGCTGATGGCGGTATCCGTTATACCGGTGATATGGTGAAAGCCCTGGCCGCCGGTGCCAATTGCGTGATGATGGGCAGCATCTTCGCCGGTACTGAAGAAAGCCCGGGGGAGACCATCATCTACGAAGGACGGAAATTCAAGGAATACCGCGGGATGGGTTCACTAGGTGCGATGGCTACGGGCAGCAGCGACCGCTATTTCCAGGACCCCGAAGCGGATGTCAAGAAATATGTTCCGGAAGGAATTGAAGGAAGGGTCGCTTATAAAGGCTTATTACGGGAAGTAGTTTACCAATACACTGGGGGACTTCGTGCCGGTATGGGTTATTGCGGTGCTAAAAGTATTAATGACCTGCAAGGCGCCACCTTTGTCAAGATCACTAATGCCGGTATGCATGAAAGTCATGCCCACGATATTGATATTACGAAGGAGGCACCAAACTACAGCAGAAGATAAC
Source organism: uncultured Chitinophaga sp. (assembly GCA_964561675.1). Lineage (GTDB taxonomy): Bacteria > Bacteroidota > Bacteroidia > Chitinophagales > Chitinophagaceae > JJ008. The sequence continues at coordinate 1,947 of CAZLRY010000249.1, read as the reverse complement.
GACAGGTTGAAAAGGTTGAAAAGTTAACAGGTTTACAAGTTGACAAGGAGTACTCCTAAGAACGTACCCTGTCAACTTGTAAACCTGTTAACCTATCAACTAGTCAACGGCATACTCGATCTTTATAGTAATCGACGCCGTCTTATTCTTTGAACTGGTATTAAAAGCGCCGCCGTAACTATAATCCTCATCACTGTTTTGTCCAGTTATCTGGAACACGCCCATGTTTGCTTTTTTAATGGCGCCTAATCCGCTGCCTGAATTTTTGGCAATGGTCTCGGCCCGTTGCTTGGCATCAGCACTGGCTTTGGCCAGCAGGTCGATTTTCAATTCGGATAATTTAGTGTAGTAATACGAAGGTGAAGATGAATTAAATTCAATCCCGCTTTCGATCAGCTCGGTTACTTCGCGGGAAATTTTTTCTACTTTTTCAATATCCTTTGAATCCACGGTTACATTCTGTTTCAGGTTATACCCGGTAAATTCAGATCCTGTCATCCGGCCATTATCATCATAGCGGCTTGCAAATTCCTTATCAATGGAAATGGCGGAGAACACCATTTCTGCTTCAGACACGCCCTTCCCTTTCAGGTAGGCCCTGATCTTGCTTTCATCTTCTTTCAGTTGTGAGTAAGCCGACCTAAGGTCCATAGTCTTGCGGCTGTAATTGCCGGTCCATACGATCTGGTCACTGACAAAATTGGTTTCCGCCAGTCCGGTCACGCTGATGGTTTCCTGTGTTTTAAACTTGTACTTATAGGCATTGCCTAAAACAAAAACACCCGTGATAATCGACAAAGCGATGATCAGCGGGGTAACATAACTTTTCATGATGTGGGGTTAATGGTAAAAATAACTGAACCTAAAGATAACAGGCCTTTCCTATATTTTTCGTTAAATCCAGGCTATATGACGAAAATCACTGTCCGCACCAGCCAGATACTCCAGGGCCGGTGCAGACAGCGACTACTAACTTCTAACTGCTAACTACGAACTGGTTCACTCCTCTCCTTCCACCACAAACGTAATCAGCTGTCTCCGGTACGCTTTCACCATCCGCCCTTCAAATACAGCCGGTTCCCATTTGGCCGATTTGCGGATTACGCGGATGGCTTCTTCTTCCATGCCATAGCCATGTTTGGTCAGTGCCACAATATCACTGACATGTCCTTCCACATCCACTACGAATTTCACTTCTACTGAATACCGGCCCGGTGCGGCTCCGTTGTTCACCGGCACATCAGGTACGAGGTGTCTTTCCAGGTATTGTCTCCAGTTACCATTGAATTTAGCATCCAGATCAACTGTTACCAGCGGACCCGCAGGTTCAACATTCTTCTTTTCCTCAATTACATTAATCCCCTTGTCAATATCCGTTGGTTTTGCTATACCATCATAGTCCAAACCATCCTGTTTTTTTGTATCAATCTGTGCATCCTTCAGGTCATCAATAGAAGCAGGCGGGTTAATAACCTTCTCATCTTCCAGAATGGTTGGAGCGGTGAAAATCTCCGTTTTCACCTGGGGTGGTTCCACCTTGGGCTCTACTGGCTCAGGCTTGGGAGGTTCGATCTTGTTTTCAATGATCTGGGTCAGTATCACACCATCGTTCTTTTCCTCTACAATGGTTTGATGTTTTGCAGAATTGGCCAGGACAGTACCACCAATGAGTCCGAGCACGATTACCCCCGTTGTCAGTAAAGCATTCCGGATCCGTTTTGAATAATTGTTTCGTAACTCATAAGCGCCGTAATCTTTGTTACGACCGTCAAAGATGATATCTATCAGCTCTGACTGCAGAATGTTGTTTGATTTCATGGTTTACACTTTCCAAATAGATGTGTGGAATACCGGTTTCCATAAAGAAAAAGTTTTGTGGAAAATAGGAAGAGATGCATCGGGGTTGGAGGTTGGAGGTTGGAGGTTGGAGGTTGGAGGTTGGAGGTT
>CAZLRY010000248.1:0-5429 GCA_964561675.1 uncultured Chitinophaga sp. | reverse complement strand
GGCCATTGCCGCTATATGGGCTATGTGATCCGGTTCGGTAATTGCAGTATCTATCACAGCGGGGATACCCTCTGGTTTGATGAATTGCCGGAACTGCTCCGTCCTTTTTCGATTGACCTGGCCTTGTTGCCAATTAATGGGAATAAGCCTGAACGGAAAGTAGCCGGTAACCTGGATCATATTGAAGCGGTGAAACTGGCAAAGATTTTAGGGGTAAAGACGGTTATTCCTTGTCATTACGATATGTTTTCTTTCAATACAGCCAATGTGCAGGATTTTGTGGAAGAAGCAGAAAAAGCAGGACAAGGCTACCGGGTATTAAGAGGCGGGGAACGTTTTTCATTCATCTTAAATGAATCATAATGCATCGTTTTTTTACAGCAACTCCGTTAGGTGAATCCTGGGGCATAGCGCTCATCAGGATTATCACCGGTGCACTCCTGGTTTTTCATGGCTGGGAATGTTTTGATGCCACCAAAATGACGATGTATACCAGCTGGTTTACGGATCGTCAGTATGCAAATCCTGCCGCCTGGGCATATGCCGGTAAGATTGCGGAATTGCTTGCCGGGATTGGTTTTGTACTGGGTTTTCTGACAAGAGTAGCAGCACTTGGTGCTATTGCTGCCTTTGCCGGCATTATCTTTCTGCTGGGTGATAAAGGAAAAATCCTGGAAGGCGATCAACATCCGTTTCTGTTTATTTTATTAAGCCTTGTTTTCCTCTTTACCGGTCCCGGTGCCCTGAGCATGGATGGATTGCTTTTTAAACATAAAAAAAAGCGGTACTGATCATGTCGGACAGCACATCGGTACATATTAATACAAAGGGCAATGCTGACAACAGCTATGATGCGATTGTCATTGGCAGTGGCATCAGTGGCGGCTGGGCGGCTAAGGAACTTTGCGAAAAAGGATTGAAAACACTGGTGCTCGAAAGGGGAAGACCTGTTGATCATATCAAAGACTATCCCACGGCTCATTTGTCCCGTTGGGAATTGCCTCACCGGGGATCCATCACCCGCGAAACACGTGAACAGAATCCGCTGATCAGCCGGGCTGCCGGTTTTGGAGAAGACACGCAGCACTTCTTTGTGAAAGATGCGGATCATCCGTATATACAGGAAAAACCATTTGACTGGGTACGCGGCTACCAGGTAGGCGGCAAATCACTCACCTGGGGCCGGGCCTGTGCCCGCTGGAGTGCTACCGATTTCACAGGGCCTGAACGTGATGGATATGGGCAATCTTTCCCGATCGGTTATGAAGAAATAAAAGACTGGTACAGTCATGTCGAAAAGTTCATCGGGGTTTGCGGCAGCTATGATGGTATTCCCTCCATGCCGGATGGGGAATTTCTGACCGCTTACGAACTGAATGCGGCAGAGAAACACCTGCAGCAGGTACTGAAAGAAAAATTCAACCGGCACTATGTATCGGGCCGCTGGGCACATATTACGGATCCCAAACAAATACACCTGGACCAGGGAAGAGCGCAGTGCCAGAACCGGAATCTTTGTATGCGCGGTTGTCCGTTGGGTGGCTATTTCAGTTCGAATTCATCGACACTTCCATGGGCGGCAAAAACGGGTAACCTGACTATACGTCCCCATTCGGTCGTGCATTCTATTATTTACGACGAACAAAAACAAAAAGCTGTCGGGGTTAGAGTGATTGATACGAATACGATGAAGGCAACGGAATTTTTTGCAAAAATCATTTTCTGCAATGCCTCGGCCCTGAATACCAATCTCGTTCTACTGAACTCCACTTCCTCCCGTTTCCCCAACGGATTGGGGAATGACAGCGGGTTGCTGGGAAAATATATCTGTTTCCATAATTACCGCGGCAGCATGAACGGCGATCTGGACGGCATGGAAGATAAATATTACAAAGTATCCAAACCGGCGGAGTGTATTGTAGCCAATTTCAGAAATGTCGAAAAAAGGGATACTGATTTTTATGGAGGCTATGTGGTTTATTCCGGTGGCTACCGGGAGAAGCTAAGTGATAAACATGTACAACCGTTACTGGGAGCCGATTTCAAAGAAGCCATCAGTGAACCCGGTACCTGGGGGGTTTATATGTATATGCAGGGAGAAACCATTGCTAAAGAAAGCAATCATGTCCGGCTGAGTAAGGATCAGAAAGACCAATGGGGAATGCCCTTACTGATTACGTCGGTTGGTTACGATGACAATGATGATAAGATGGTGAAGGATTTCCTCGAACAGGGTCAGGCAATGCTGGAAGCAGCCGGTGTAAAGAATATCAATACGAATGACAGCGGTCAGGCGCCCGGACTGGATATCCATGAAATGGGTGGCGTACGCATGGGAAAAGATCCGAAGACCTCTTTACTGAATGAATGGAACCAGTTGCATCATTGCAAAAATGTATTTGTCACGGATGGTGCCTGTATGACCAGTACCGGCAGTCAGAGTCCGTCGATATTGTATATGGCCTTTACGGCCAGGGCGGTGGGGTATGCGGTGGAGCAGATGAGGAAGGGGGAGTGGTGAGTGGTGAGTGGTGAGTGGAGAGTGGGGGAGACACTAATAATAAAATCATTGTTATGATAAAGTATTTACGGGCATTAGGGTTGTTTTTACTTTTTACTTTTGAATTTTTACTTTCCCACGGTCAGCAGAAGACATATTGCAATCCGGTCAATATTGATTACGGCTATACCCCGATTCCCAATTTCAGTGAATGGGGACGGCATCGGGCTACGGCCGACCCGGTGATTGTATTGTATAAGGGGGATTATTATTTATTCAGTACGAATCAATGGGGATACTGGTGGAGTCCGGATATGCTGAACTGGAAATTTATTTCAAAAAAATTCCTGCGGCCCTGGAATGAAGGCTATGATGAACTCTGTGCACCGGGCGTGGGGATTATCGGGGATACGATGATTGTGTTTGGTTCCACGTATACCAGTAAGTTCACGATGTGGATGAGTACCAATCCAAAGGCCAATGAATGGAAACCACTGGTGGACTCCTTTGATATTGGCGGATGGGATCCGTCTTTTTTCACGGATGATGACGGAAAGTTCTATATGTATAACGGGAGCAGTAATAAATTTCCCATGTATGGCATTGAACTGAACCGGAAAACGTTCCAGCCCATTGGTACCCGCAAGGAAATGTACCTGCTGGAACCCTGGCGCTTTGGCTGGCAACGGTTTGGTGAGCATATGGACAATACTTTTCTGGATCCCTTTATTGAAGGGTCTCATATGACGAAATATAAAGGGAAATACTATTTACAGTATGGCGCCCCCGGTACGGAATTCAGTGGATATGCCGATGGCTTGCTGGTGGGCAATCACCCCCTTGGTTATTTTGAAGCCCAGAGCGATCCGCTGAGTATCAAGCTTGGTGGTTATGTACGGGGTGCGGGGCATGGCACCACTTTTATTGATAAATACAATCAATACTGGCATGTGTCCACCACGGTGGTATCGGTGAAGAATACCTTTGAACGCCGGATCGGTATCTGGCCCACCGGCTTTGATAAAGAAGATCAGATGTTTTGCAACACCACATTTGGAGACTATCCGCATTTTATTCCGGCCCCGGGAATCGATGGCTCTGTATACGGAAAGGACGGCAAGTCACCGTATTTCACCGGCTGGATGTTGCTGAATTATAATAAACCCGTTCAGGTGTCTTCTACTCTTGGCGGTTATGTACCGAATAATGCGGTGGATGAACTCACCAAGACTTACTGGAGTGCGAAAAGCGGGGAGAAAGGCGAATGGATACAGACTGATCTTGGGAATGTATCCACTGTAAATGCGGTCCAGATCAATTATGCCGACCAGGACGTGGAGCAGAACCGCCTTGGTAAATACAATGATCAGTATCATCAGTATAAACTCTGGTATTCAACGGATGGGAAGAAATGGATGGTGCTCGTGGATAAAAGTCAGCATATGACGGATGTACCGCATGATTATGTGGAGTTGCCAAAAGCGGTACAGGCCCGGTATATTAAACTGGAGAATATCCACATGCCAACCGGTAAATTTGCGATCAGCGGTTTGCGTGTATTTGGCAATGGAAACGGCGCAAAGCCGGAACCTGTACAAGGCTTTATCGTTTTGCGGACAGAGAAAGATAAACGCAGTGCCTTTATTAAATGGCGTCCGGTGGATAATGCGTTTGCCTATAATATATATTATGGCACCCACCCTGATAAACTATACACCAGTATCATGGTTCATTCCAACAATGAATACTGGATGAAAGCCATGGATGCGCAGAAACCTTATTATTATTGCATTGAGTCGGTTAACGAAAACGGCACCAGTGAACGGACGAAAGTCATAAAAGTGGATTAATATGAGAAAATCAGTTGTTTTTATTTTATTGTTACTTGTTCTGGGACAGACGGCAACGTCACAGGGTAATATCCCTTTCTGGAAGGAAGTACAGGTGCTTAAACAGAAGGACAGTCTTTCTTTTCCGGCACCCGGACAGATTCTTTTCATCGGGAGTTCCTCGTTTACCATGTGGAAGGATGCGCAGGTATATTTCCCATTCCATAAGATACTAAACCGGGCATTTGGCGGGTCAACGCTGCTGGATATGATCCGTTACCGGTATGAGGTGGTCTTTCCCTATCAGCCAAAGCAGATTGTATTGTATTGCGGAGAGAATGATTTTGCAGCCAGTGATACCGTCACTGTATCTATGGTGATGGAGCGCTTTACCACTTTTTATACCCTGATGCGGGCCAGGTATCCGAAAGTACCCTTTCTCTATGTGTCCATGAAACCCAGTCCGAGCCGGGTACTCCTGCTCCCAAAATACCAGGAAGCCAATAAATTGATTGCTGCTTTTCTGAAGAAAGACAGCAAAGCCGCTTATGCAAATGTTTATTCAAAAATGGTACATGCCGATGGCAGTCCGATGGAGCATATTTTTCTCAAGGACCGGCTCCACATGAATGCAGAGGGCTATGCGATCTGGAAAGAAGTACTGGAACCCTTACTGATAAAATAATGTTTATGCAACGGTTAATCGTTATCCTGAGTAGCTTGATTTTTTTCGTTTCCTGTGCTGAACAGAAAAAGGAAGCCCCGGTTACCCGGATTGCCTTTGGCTCCTGTGGTCACCAGGATGATCCTCAGCCGGTTTTAGGCATTGCCGCGGAACAAAAACCGGATGCCTTTATTTTTCTCGGCGATAATATTTACGGGGATACCGATAATATGGATACCCTGCGGGCCAAGTATCAGCGGCTGGGGGCAAAACCGGAGTACCAGCAACTGGCCACCGCTACAAAAATCTATGCCACCTGGGATGATCATGACTTTGGACGCAACGATTCCGGAAAATGGTATCCGTATAAAGAGGAGTCGAAGAAAATATTCATGGAATTCTTTAAAGAACCGGATAGCAGTGAACGGCGAAAACA
>CAZLRY010000247.1:0-5430 GCA_964561675.1 uncultured Chitinophaga sp. | reverse complement strand
TTATTGGTACAACGCTCGGTTATTTCAGCGGATTGCTGCAATTCATCCGACAACTGATCTCTTTTCTTAAACAGGGCCTGCTTTTTCTTTTCATTATTCCAGCCCAGTACATAACGGCTGGGATCATTGCGGTCCGGACGATCATCTTTCTCATGCCGCTGGCCGTTCTTGATCAGTCCGTTCAGGGTAAGCGCACGGGTATAACGGTCCAGTGTTTTTTCATCATCAATACAGGCATAATTGAACTGACGGATCACCTGCTGTTCCACCCAATTGCCCAGTTTATGATCCGGATGAAACTCCAGTTTCTCATGCACCGTACCGGCTTCCGGATGCTGCACCAGCGCATTATCCGTTACATGTTCATAAACGAAACGGGCCCGCAGGTTCTCGCGGTTCACATATTTGTTGACCTTTTTGTAATACTTATCCGGTACCAGTAATCGGGTACTGAAAGAACGTAATAGTTTCTCCACGGCCGGCTGCCAGTCGAGTTCCTCAGTACGTACCTGCATCAACTCCCCGGCAAAAGGCAGTTCGTGCGGAACGATATCAAGTGCTTCACTTAACTGGTTGCGGATCTGAATCAGGTAGGCCGGTATATTGTTTTTACTGACCAGCAGGTTATTCAGTTCTTTCTCCACGATCTCTTTCTCCGCCGTAGCAATATCTTTTTTCCGCTTGGCGGCGTATTCATCTTCCGCATTCAGCCGTTGCTCGGTATTCAACGCAAGCAGTTTCCGCTGATTCTCTTTTTTGATCCGCTGGTAAGCCGATTCATCAGGCACGGTGGTCTCTGGTAAATGAAGGGTGCCGCACCATTTAGTGAATTCCTCGAGTCTGATCGAGGCCGTATTCTTCTTCTCTTCGAGCTCTTGCTTTGATTTTTCCAGCTGCTGCAAACGCTGACCGGCCTGGTTCTGATCAATCTGGTTCAGGATGGTTCGTTCTTCTTCCGCAAGCGTCGCCAGCTCTTTTCTATGCTGCGCGATTTTCTGTACCAGTTCTTTTTCCTGTTGCCGGATCTGTTCGGATGCAACACGGAGCAATTCATGTTGCGTATATTTTTTCCAGATACCCGCTGTGTTCAGCAGGGTCTCCAGTTCTTCTTTCTGTTGTTTTAGCTGCTGAAACTGTTCATACTGGTCTTTTACCGGTTGCAGCATTTTCAGCTGTTCTTCCGCCTTTTCAATATTTCGACGGGCATCAAGCAGGGTGGAAAGGTGTTTCTTCAGTTCCTGGAACTGGTCTTCAATATTCCGGGGTTCCAGCATATGGGTGCGGATGAACTCATCCAGGTTGCCCAGCACTTTAATCCCGACTGTCTGGTTAAATAAATGCAGGGCCTGTATACTCTGCATCCCCAGTACTTCCACAATACGATTGGCGTAGCGGCTGGCGGCATCAAACCATTCCACAAATTTGCGGCTGCCTTTATTGTACCGCTGATCAATGGTTTTTTTCCAGGCACCACCAAGGTCAAAAGGTTTGAAATCTTCTTCGATTTTCAGGGCCTTGTGCGCCACACCAAAATGTTTCTTCATTTCCCCATTGACAAAATAGCGGACCTGGAACAAGGTAACTACCTGTTCTGCTTCATTGGCAAAATTGACCAATATGATGCTGTACGCCTCGTCTTTATTCTCGCGGAGATATAAGGTCTTGGTGGAACCGGTACTTTCACTGCTGATGGTGCCATAGCCTCCGAGTACATAACTGTCTTCGGTCCGGTCGCCTTTTTTCTCCGAACCACTGCTCTGGTTATAGAAACGGTAACGTTTCTCCGGTACGATAAGGGTCAGTAATGCATCTACGAAAGTGGTCTTGCCACTGCCGTTGGCCCCGGTCAGCAGACTCGTTTCCCCGCCGGGATGAATGGCATGGATAGTATCATCAAATGTGCCCCAGTTGAAAATTTCCATGTACTGAAGGCGGAATCCGCTCTTCTGGTTATCGGTACTAAATACACTCAGCTGCATGTGACAATCGTTTAAGGGTTGGATTCTTTTTGTAATTTCTCCTTGTGCTGTTTCAGTTGCTGGTAAAAACTATCCAGTTCTTCCGCATCCACCCGGGCCTTGATTATTTTTTTGATCCGGAACCGTTGCTCATCCGCGATCTCATGATCATCGGTCATGGCCAGGAAACCATATTCCTCGGTCTTATCGATCAGCCGGTCAATCTCCTTGAGGAATTTTACCCGGCTGGCATTTTCTTTAAAGAATAATTCCGCGTATTCCTTGATCTCCCGTCGTTTCTTCACCAGTTCCCGGTTATTGCTGTCACCTGTTTCAAACTCCGCCATCATTTCCCGTAGCAGTACCAGCATAATGCTTTCCTCATAGGTGAGGGCCCGGCGGATGATCCAGCTAACACTGGCATCTTCTTCTTCCGGATTTACATGCAGGAGATAAGCATAGCCATCTTCCTCGTGCAGAATCAGCCGGAGGCCGAGCTGCTGCAGGAAGGCCGGCAGTTCGGCTTTGTATAAGAGCAGTTTTTCCCAGGTCGTTTTGTCGGTATAATCCAACGGACCCCGGAGTAATTTGATGAACACGGATGTGTACGGTAAAATTTTTTGTTGCATGATATTCGTCTATTTACTGAACAGGAGATAGGGGACTTCGGCAAACTTTGTCTTTTCACTGTTCAGCGGAATGAGTTCGGAGGTTTTTTCAATAATCTGTACTTTTCCTTTTTTATCTTTTATAAAACTGTAATAGCTCACAATTTCTGCCAGCCCGTTTTCCGGCGGACGTTGTTCCAGTATTTCCTTCAAGGTGGCCGTGGATTGATTTTTCAGGACGGCTTCCACATGTTGCCACAGTATTTTTTTATCGATAAAGGAGGTGTTGAGCATCTTGGAAAAGCGTTCCGGATCGGCGATCACCTGTTCCTGTGCCAGGGGTTGTTTCACCGTAGCCGTGGCTTTCTTTTGCTGGAAAGTCAGTTTGCGTTCCATTACCATTTTCACATCGGAATGGAAATTGGTTTGGATGGCGCAGTCCGGATTCTCACCCTCCATCAGGTCAAACACCAATTCTTTAATACCGGCGATCTGTTTGCGCAATCTCCGGTGTTTGGCAATTTCCTTCTCTGTGATGATGCGGCTCAGTTTCTCTGCCATTTTATCATTGGCATCGTATACGGTCTTGCCCTGTTGCAGCAGCAGGTGTTTTACATTCTGTAAGAAAAGACTGTCTGCACTGATCTGCCGTTCATCGATCAGCTGGATCAGTTGCTCCGTCAGTTCTTTCCAGTATTGCTGCCCGGTACGGGAGATCAGGAAGTCCCAGAAAGCATAGAAGCTTCTTCCCTGCGGACTTTGCCGTAACGCATCATAGGCTTCGAAGGCAAAGCCCACAATGGCACCTTTGCCCTGTTCGGCCCGGGTATGTTGTTCCACGATAGCGCGGTGGATCTGTTTGAAATTATCCTCCACTTCGCGGAAATCGCTGATCAGTTCATAGCAGAGACGGGTAAAAAGTTCAAGCCGCTCGGTTACCTGGGCATTGGTATAATTTTCCGGGGCCACACCCATTTCGATCGCCTTGATTTCTTTATCGATCTCGGCCCGTTTATCTTTTAATAATTCCAGTCTTTTTTTACGGTCATCTTCGGTATGCTCGACAATATCCTGCAGGGAGTTGAACAGCAGTTTGAACCGGCTTTCGGTGCCCACGTGTTTGCGTACCTGCAGACTGTGCATCCATTGAAATACTTTTTCCGTATGGGAACTCAGTTGGTAAAGGATGGTGCCTTCGGCGTCCTGGAAATCCTGGAGCAATCGTTTCTGCACCCAGTTCATGATGTATTTCCGGCTACGGGTCTGCTCATCTTCCCCGAAGGCGATCCTGGCTTCTTCGATATCCTCGGTGCCGTCTTCATGGAGGCTGAGGGTTTCGGCCAGCAGTTGGATAAAGGACTCCTCCGGGATCACATGCCGGTTTTCTTCTTTAAATACCGTGTATAAAAAGGGCAGGATCCAGTGCGCATTACGCAGGCGGAGCATTTGTACGGACGGACTGGAGCTGTAAATCTGTTGTAATTCTTCCGGGTTCACACACAATTTTTGTAGTGGCACAAATTAGGGGAAAGATGGGGTGTGACCCCCTTTTTTTTATTGGGAAAACAGGGTTTTTACCCTGTTTTCCTGCAAACGCCGGATTTGACGCTAAACTGTGGATTTCATGTATAAAAAAGGTGGGAAAGGAATCGTATTCTTTCAGGAATCCCGCTATTTATTTTGATTTAATCCCCATCTGCCGCTGAAAATAACGGCGCAAACTGTTTCTGGAAAAGCGCAGGATGAAATAGTAACTGACCAGTATAAGTAAAAGTGCGGCAGCCAGTATTATAATTTCAGGTGTTAAGGTAGTCCAGGCTTTGATAGCAACTAAAGCAACCGCCACCATTAATGCATAAAAAATCAGTAGCGAAAAATGACCAGGCCGTGCTGTCAGCCGGATCACGGTTCGTTCTTCTTCGGCCCTTATCCGTCCGTTCAGTACAGCAAAAGACTGAAGGATGCCGAAATAAGCAACTGCCGCGGATAGTACAGACTTTACCCGGAAGGTATGGTCATCACTGAAGCAACCACTGAGCCGGGGCGCTGTTTTATGCCAGGGTGTTAAAAACAAGGTCTCCAGTTCGGCTTTTACCTGGGCCGGAGATTCGTTGAGCTTGTATTTATATTTTGCACGGAAAAGAAGATTCATAGATTAAGGGGTCGCAATGGTCAGTTAATTATTGATCAGAATTTCAGCAACATCCGGTGATTGGGATTACTATGGGTGGCTGAGATCGGGAAATCATAACTTCCGGTAATGGTAAATCCTTTCTTTTCATAAAAACGGATGGCCCGGTTATTTTCCTTCCATACATAGAGCCAGACCCCGGTTTGTTTTTCTTTTTTCATCAGGTGAATCAGAAAATCCATCAGGGCCGGTCCAAGGTTGGTGCCATAATAACTCTTCAGCAGGTAAATGCGTTCCAGTTTGGTAACAGCATTACCCGGACTGCCTTCATACGGTGAATTCAAAATAATCTTTGAAAAGCCCACCGGCAGTTTATGATAATATTGAATGTGATAGATATTGTCCGGATCTTCCAGTTCTGCCTGCAACATGGCCGGGGTATAATTTTTCGTGACATAGGCATCAATATCGGCCGCCGCCGCACTATGTCCATGTGATTCAATAAAGGTTTGTGTCGCTAATCCGGATAAAAGGGCTGCGTCCTTTACCCCCGCTTTTACAATCGAAATCATTTCGCGAAGTTAATTTATATAATGCGCAGTTCTCATTTCTTTATTTCAAAGTGATATTGTCCCGAACCGGCTTTTACCACCGTCTTCCCTTTTTCCAATCCCTGTATGGTCAGATCTTTATGACCGCTGACAGGAATGCCGTTTTCAGTAATAGCCGGGAG
>CAZLRY010000246.1:1667-5433 GCA_964561675.1 uncultured Chitinophaga sp. | reverse complement strand
CTTTTTTTGTAAATATCAAGGCCATAATAAGTTAATTCCTGGGCAATCAGCATCACTTCCTTTACTCCTTTTCTTACCAGGCCTTCTGCTTCTTTCACCAACTCGTCAATCGGCTTGCTGATATGTTGTCCCCTCATTAGCGGGATAGCACAAAAAGAACAGGTGCGGTTACATCCCTCCGATATTTTCATGTAAGCATAATGCTGCGGCGTAGCCAGCAATCTTTCGCCTACCAGTTCCGTTTTATAATCTGCCTCAAATTGTTTTAATATCAACGGAAGTTCCATCGTGCCGAAATAGGCATCCACCTCCGGTATTTCAGCTTCCAGGTTGTTCTTGTAGCGTTCACTCAGGCAGCCGGTGACATACACTTTATCCAGCTTCCCTTTTCTTTTCAGTTCAACCTGGTCCAATATGGTATTGATGCTTTCCTCTTTTGCCTTGTCAATAAAACCACAGGTATTCACTACCACAATATTGTGATCCAGTTTTTTATTCTCATGCACCACATCAATATCGTTCGCTTTCAACTGGCCGCTCAATACCTCACTGTCCACCATGTTCTTACTGCAACCCAGTGTGATGATATTGACCTTATCCTTATGGAGTTTTTTTGTTTTCACTACGCTTCTTTTCTTTCCAGGTTAAATAAACTGTCTACAAACTCATGTTTGTCAAATACCAGCAGGTCTTCCATTTTCTCTCCTACACCTATAAACTTTACCGGTATCTTAAACTGGTTGGCTATCGCCAGCACAACTCCGCCTTTTGCCGTTCCATCTAGCTTCGTAATGGCAAGGGCTGTTACATCTGTTGCGGCCGTAAAATGTTTAGCCTGCTCCAGTGCATTCTGCCCGGTGCTGCCATCCAGCACCAGCAACACTTCATGCGGCGCATCGGGTATGGTCTTTTGAATTACTCTTTTGATCTTACTGAGCTCATCCATCAGGTGTGCTTTATTGTGAAGACGGCCTGCTGTATCAATCAGTACCACATCCGATTTCTTAGACACAGCACTTTGTACCGTATCAAATGCCACAGCTGCCGGGTCACTTCCCATCGCCTGCTTGACGATAGGGACACCAACCCGTTCACTCCAAATCGTCAGCTGATCCACTGCAGCAGCTCTGAATGTATCTGCAGCGCCCAGTAAAACCTCTTTACCCGCCCTTTTAAAATTATAAGCCAGTTTGCCGATTGTTGTTGTTTTACCAACACCATTTACCCCTACGACCAATATGACATAAGGTGTAGAAGGAAGTTCAGAATCAAAAGCATAACTATTTGATTCTGGGGCATCTACTAATAAAGCCTCAATTTCCTCCTGCAGCATATTATTCAGCTCAGATGAATTGAGGTATTTGTCTTTTGCTACCCTTTTTTCTATTCGTTCTATGATTTTGACCGTAGTCTCAATACCTACATCGGCACCTACAAGGGCTTCCTCCAGGTTATCCAGCACCTCTTCATCCACGGTGCTTTTTCCGGCAATAGCTTTTGTGATCTTCTCAAAAAAGCCTTGCTTGGTTTTCTTCAAACCTTCATCGAGGCTTTCTTTTTCCTTTTTACCGAACAGCTTATTAAAAAATCCCATTTCTGACAATTTTCATTAAACAACAAAAGCCATCCGTTTAATACGAATAGCTTTTGAATACATTTTGAATGGCTCAATTATTTCTGGGCCAGGAAATCCTTCACCTTGTCTTTGTGAATGATCTGCTCCTTAAAAGTGTAGGCACCGGTTTTGGGACTGCGAACAGCCTTGATCACCTTGGTCCAGTTCTTGGCCTCAGCGGATGCCTTAAGGTCTTTTACTTTAGCGTTTTTAGAAGCTGCTTTTGCCATGATTATTTAATTTCTTTATGAACAGTTACTTTTTTCAGAATCGGGTTAAACTTCTTCAACTCCAGACGCTCCGGGTTGTTCTTTTTGTTTTTTACCGTGATATAACGGCTGGTGCCCGGCTGACCACTGTTTTTGTGCTCAGTGCATTCCAGGATTACTTGTACACGGTTGCCTTTCTTTGCCATGATTATTAAACTTTAAAAAGTTAGATTTTTTCGCCTTTCGCTCTCAGTTGCTTTACCACACTGTACAGACCATTCTTGTTAATGGTACGGATAGCTTCCGTGGACAGTTTCAGCACGATCCATTTATCCTCTTCAGCCAGGTAGAACTTCTTTTTCTGCAGGTTGGGCAGAAAACGACGTTTCGTCTTGATATTGGAGTGCGAAACCTTGTTGCCTCCGATGGGTGTTTTACCTGTAACCTGACATACTCTTGCCATGATTGATACAATTTTTGGGACGGCAAAGGTAGGGAAAATCAGGTAATTACTATCCGTATTTCCTTCTTTTTTTGGCAAATTTCTTAACACAGGGGGAAAAAACCCTTCTGGCTGGTTTTCTGACCCAAATTTACCCCCTTTTTCCGTTTTGCTGAAACTCAACCCATCCTGCCCTTACCAGCCTTCCCGTTTAACGACCCTTTGCGAATTGGGGCATTTCGGATAACTTCGCCTCTCATTATTGAGTAACCCATTTACTTATCAACTAATTACCTCAAACATGGCATACGATGTAGTCGTTCTCGGTAGCGGACCCGGCGGATATGTGGCAGCAATCCGGGCTTCCCAATTAGGTTTTAAAACAGCAGTGATTGAAAAAGAAAGTCTGGGCGGTATTTGCCTGAACTGGGGCTGTATCCCCACCAAGGCCCTGCTGAAAAGCGCCCAGGTGAATGAATATATCAAACATGCCAAAGATTTCGGCATTGAAGCCACCGGCGCACCCGATTTCGGAGCCGTGGTGAAAAGAAGTCGTGGCGTAGCCGATAAAATGAGCAAAGGCGTCCAGTTCCTGATGAAAAAGAACAAGATCGATGTGATCATGGGCTTCGGAAAACTGATTGCCAAAGGAAAACTGGAAGTAACCGACAAAGATGGTAAAACACAGGTCGTGGAAGCCAAACATATCATTCTGGCAACCGGTGGCAGAAGCCGTCAGCTCCCCACTATGCCCATCGATGGTAAAAAGATCATAGGTTATCGCGAAGCCATGGTACTGCCGGAAATGCCCAAATCCATGATTGTGGTGGGCAGCGGAGCGATTGGTGTGGAATTCGCCTATTTCTACAACAGTATGGGCACCAAAGTAACCATCGTGGAGTTCCTCCCCCGGATCGTACCGGTGGAAGATGAGGATATTTCTAAAGAACTCGAAAAACAATACAAAAAGAACGGTATTGACATAATGACCAACAGCGAGGTCACTTCCGTGGATACTTCCGGTGCCGGCGTAAAGGCAAAGGTTAGAACAGCCACTGGTGAAGTAGTGCTGGAAGCAGACGTATTACTGAGTGCGGTGGGTGTGGCCGCCAATATCGAAGGGATCGGACTGGAAGCCCTGGGTATTAAGACTGAAAAAGGACGGATACTCGTGGACAAATACAGCCAGACCAATATCCCCGGTATTTATGCGATCGGCGATTGCTCTCCCGGTCAGGCCCTGGCGCACGTGGCCAGCAAGGAAGGAATTGTATGCGTGGAAGCGATTGCCTATAATGAGAAAAAGTACAACCATCTTCCGGAAGCCATCGATTATAATAATATTCCCGGCTGTACTTATTGTGTACCGGAAATCGCTTCAGTTGGCTATACTGAAAAACAGGCGAAGGACGCCGGTTACGAAATCAAAGTGGGCAAATTCCCGCTGAGTGCAAGTGGTAAAGCCTCTGCAGCCGGACATACAGAAGGTTTTGTAAAAGT
>CAZLRY010000246.1:0-1567 GCA_964561675.1 uncultured Chitinophaga sp. | reverse complement strand
AAAAAAGACCGCCTGAGGGCGGCCTTTGCGTTAGTATGTATTCTGGTTGCGACTTTACAGTTTGATAAACTTCAATTTCATAGACACACCCTGATCATTTTTTGCTGCAAGGAAATAAATACCAGGTTTAAAATTTGTCACATCAATAGCTTGTATTTTAGCGCTAATTGTCACATTATTAACACTTTGTCCAACCAAATTGGAAATAAAAATAGTTTTCCCGAGCCAACGCACATCATATGAAAAGTCGATGTATAAAGTCGTGGTGACGGGATTCGGGTACATTTTCACCTGCAACCAGCGGGGATCTTCTTCCGGTAAAGCAGACTCATAGATTAACGGCTTATCCAACCCTGCTGAAGAAAGTAAACTGTTCCTGGCAGCACCCGGCGCAAAAACGGCCTGCATCCGGGCTTTCTGTCCTTTGGTGAACAGGTTCATACAGCCATCATTAGTGAAATCCATGTAATTGTTATACATATCCCCGAGAGGCCCGTTTCCACAGGTAACGCGGGTGGTAGTTGGACAACCTACCGTATATGAAGCCTGTTTAGGCGTATCCTCTACCCCATCATCCCCGCAGTACTCATCACCCCAGATATGCTTCAATCCCATCCAGTGTCCGGCTTCATGAATAAGCGTTTTCTGGCCAGCTCCGAAAGCCGATAACCCAATGACTATTCCATCAAGCTTTGCATCAGATCCGGGCATGGAAGAGTAACCAGCAAATTTTTCCATCGGACAAACCCAGATATTCAGGTACAACCGGCTGTCCCAGGGATCAGCTCCCATTGCGGCAGATGACTTCATCTTATCGTCCATGATCCAGGTGCTGACGGGAGTGTATTTGCGGATAATACCGGTGGTGGCACGACGTAATGGATCCGAAGTGGCCAGGTGAAATTCAATCTCACAATCGGCGGCTACTGATTTAAAAACAGCAGGTGTTTTAACCGTATCCGCATTCTGACGGCGGAACGCTTTATTCAGCAGTTCCAGCTGTGCCACAGCTTGTTCGTCTGTGATTTTCTGGTCCGTGGTATGATAAAGATTATGTATTACGACCGGTATCCGGATGATCCCGTTTTCAAGTCGCGCAGTGTTTGGTGACGCTAATACCTGCCGGATAAAAGTTTCAGCTTGTTGTATTGCATTGGCCTGCAAAGGATCATTGATGACCTGTAACCGGGTATGTTCCGTGGTAACACAACTTAACTGTGCCGTAACCCGTGAAAATGAGAGTAAGCCAATAATTAGAATCAGGATCCTTCCCGCCTTCATAGTTCCAAATTGTAATAGGTACAGGGCTCATAAAATGGCCATGAGTCATTCAACGGGATTGGAGAAAAATAAGCAGGATAACAGGAAAATGTGCGGGCGTCTCAGGGATATGAATCAGTATTGAATTTCCTTAACAAGGTATAAAGATCAAATATAAAATTAAAAATCGTAAAATCCAAGCTCCTTTCTATCGTAAAACCACGATACTTCTTTTTAAAGCTTTAACAGTCATTACACTATCCAGTTCTTATTTTTGCGGTAATTACTATTTTATGAGAAAGCTCAT
>CAZLRY010000245.1:0-5445 GCA_964561675.1 uncultured Chitinophaga sp. | reverse complement strand
GGAAATTCCGGAAACCTTTGATTATAAAAAAATTGGTTCGTTAGGAAACGAAGCCCGGGAAAAGCTATCAAGGATTCGGCCACGGACCTTGGGACAGGCCAGCCGGATTTCTGGGATAAATCCAAGTGATGTCCAGATACTTATGGTTTTTATGGGTAGGTAAGAAAATGGTCATAAACGAAGTCAATTAATTTTATTAATTTTTCGTTTTCTATACTCCTTATCTGCAACAAAATGCATCAAAAATTCCTGATTGCACTTATCTTGTCCTTATTGTTTATTCAGGCAAATGCCCAGCTTCGTCAAATTCATTCCAACCTTTCAATTGAAGGAAACAATATTAAAAGGATCAGCTTTTACACCCCGTCAACCGGATATATTGCAAGCACCGGAAATCCTCATGATTGGATAGGCTATACAACAGATAGCGGAAGAACTTTGACAAAAAGAGAAATCACGCTAACCAATGTAGATTATGGCACCTATTCTGTCAATCTCACATTCGGCTTTATGATCGAAGGAGTTGTTGCCTTT
Source organism: uncultured Chitinophaga sp. (assembly GCA_964561675.1). GTDB lineage: Bacteria > Bacteroidota > Bacteroidia > Chitinophagales > Chitinophagaceae > JJ008. The sequence goes on along the minus strand of CAZLRY010000245.1, from coordinate 4,911 downwards.
GACGCCAACAATGTACTCGCATACGGTAATTATGGCTATGTACCTGCTATATTGAAATCATCCAACGGGGGACTTTCGTATCAACTTGTTTACCATAACCCGATCGGCCCAAATATATTCAGCTCATTATTTAATATGGTTTTCCCGCAAAACAACCAGACGGGTTATGCGGTAGATGGTTATAATATTCTAAAAACAACCAATGGCGGAACAACATGGACCAGGGTATATACAGGGTCCACCTTTTCAATCGGGCAACTGGATGCAATAGATAACAATACTGTATTTGCCTTTTCGGATGATGAAAGTGCCACTGCATCTACAGGAAAATTGATAAAAACCACGAATGCCGGAAACAGCTGGACTCAACTCAATACCCCAGACAACAGAATCTATGCAGCTGATTTTTTAACACCAGAGAAGGGATGGTTGAATGTATATCTGAATGCCGATAGTCTGTTAATATATTATACATCAACCGGCGGTGTGACCTGGACAAAGAAAAATATGGCAGCAGTAAATCCAATCGGGTTCCACAGAATGCACTTCGTTGATGATAGTACAGGATATGGGGTAGCGAATTTATTCTATACCTTTAAAACCAGTGATTCGGGCCGTATTTGGGAACCTCTCCCAAGAGACAATAGTTTCAATTACCTTAATTATGGTCACACAGAAATCCATTTTGCCAATAGCTCACAATTCTGGAGCGCAGGAGCACGGGAATTTATAGAATTAACCACAAATGGGGGTGGTGTGCCGTTACCCAGGGCGTACTTTACCATTGATACAAGCGGTTTATATCAAACCGGAACGGTAAAATTGCAGAATTATTCAAAAGCTTCATATACCCATAAATGGTACAGAAATAATGAATTAATCAGTACCTCTTATCATGCAAATTTCCAACGAGTACCTTCCAGCACGCATGATAGTATCAAATTAGTCGTTTCAAACGGCGTATTATCTGATTCCCTCACCCTTCATCAGCATTTCTGGCCTCCGGTAAGTGTTACCTCCTTTACCCCTACAATAGGAGCAAGTGGTGCAGTAATAAACATATCCGGTCAGAATTTTACAAATGTAGTATCCGTTTTCTTTGGAAATGTACCGGCATCTACTTTTACCGTGAATTCGGCCCAAAGTATATCCGCAACAGTTGCAGGTGGGGCCAGTGGCTTTGTAAAGGTTTTAACAGCAAACAGCAGGGATTCTTTGGCTGGCTTTACATTTATTCCAGCACCTACTATTTCCTCGTTCTTACCAGTATCCGCTACAGCCGGAACAACGATCACCATTCTGGGAACAAATCTGACTGGCGCTACATCTGTAATAATCGGAGGTGTTTCTGCGGTTTTTTCTGTAAATTCAGCTACACAAATAACGGCAACGGCTCCTTCGGGTCCATCGGGTAGCATAAGCGTGACAACACCCGGCGGTTCTGCAACGTTGAGCGGCTATTCTTCCTTACCCGGAATCAATACCTTTTCTCCAACCAGTGGTACCATTGGAACCATCTTGTCCATAACCGGAAGCTCACTTACGGGTACAACCGCCGTTACGATAGGAGGTGTAGCAGTATCTTCATTCACCGTAAATAATGCCAATAGTATTACTGCTATAGTAAGTACGGGGGCAACAGGGCCAGTTGCTATAACCAGGCCAGAGGGCTCCGCTTCTTTGCCCGGCTTTACCTGGATACCGGCACCAGTTATAACTTCATTTACCCCACAATCCGGTCCGGTTGGAACGAACGTGACGATAACAGGAACGGGTTTTAATAATAATCTAACTGGAAATACTGTTTATTTTGGCGGCGCAAGGGCTAATATTGTTTCCGCATCGTCAACTCAAATAACCGTTACTGTTCCATATAGTGCCGGGTACAGCACAATCAGTGTTACAGCTAACAATCTATCCGGATACTCAACTAACATGTATTTAACCACTTTCAGTGGTGGGGGTAGTATCACACAGTCTTCATTCGGCACCGCAGAAACCATTCAAACCGGTTTTGAAGTGTTGCCATTCAGTACGGGAGCAGCTGATTTTGACCTCGACGGCAAAAGTGAACTCATCGTTCTGAAACTGAATAATCCGGGCAACACACATGGAGTATTAATATATAAAAACACTGGAACAGGATCTGCAATCACCATGGGCACGCCGATTGAATTAGCAGGAGGCAATGAATCATTCGCAACCGGGGATGTTAATGGAGACGGCAAAACAGATATTATACTGTCCGGAGCTCCATATCTGTATACCTATATAAACACATCCTCTGCAGGCAACCTCTCATTTGCACCAGTAATCATGACATCTTCTACCCTGACACTTCAGCGTATACGATTAGCTGATATGGATGTAGATGGAAAACCGGATGTCATTTGCAGCTCAAATGGCAATATTTATGTAATCAGAAATATCAGTGAACCAACACAGGTCAACTATGCGGAACCTGTTATGATATTCACCGCTTCATTTGAACGAAATTTTATACCTGCTGACCTCACCGGGGATGGTAAGCCAGAACTGATCATGTCTGGATTTGGCGTGTTACGTAATAATTCGTCACCGGGTACTCTGAACTTTACACTAGCGGCCACATTACCTCTTTATAACCATTCATTCATCTCCACCGGTGATATTGATGGAGATGGTAAACTGGATGTTGTTTCAGGAGACCGTTATGGCTCACAAATTAATGTGATCCGCAATACCAGTTCCGGCAGCAACATTTCTTTCGCAACGCCTGTGTCTTATCAGGCAAGTTCCTTACCGGCAGGTTCCGCCATTGGCGATCTGGACGGTGATGGTAAGCCGGATATTGCCGTATCAACTGCTGAAAATGCGGTAACCCTGTTTAAAAATATTTCAGTTCCAGGTTCTGTAAATTTATTATCACCAAAAAGTTTTGTACCCGGAACATATAGTGGCGAAAATCAGGTTGCCCTTGCAGATTTCAATAATGATGGGAAATCAGATATCGCTATTTCATCTGAAAATCCAAGAACGGTATTCGTTTTACGAAACGAAGTGAAAGCAGATCCGTCCATTATTTCTTTTACCCCAACTATTGGTGAAAACGGAACAGCCGTAACGATTACCGGTACCAATTTTACCGGGGCAACCGCTGTAAGATTCGGAGCGGTACCGGCAAGCAGTTTTGTAGTAAACTCTCCAACTTCTATAACTGCAGTAGTAGGTAGTGGCGCAAGTGGTTTTGTGACAGTAGTAACTGGAATAGGAATAGATTCATTACCCGGTTTTGTATATGGAATACCACCTGTAATCACATCGGTTTCGCCATCATCTGGTCATGTGGGCACAATGGTTACAATCAATGGTTCTAACTTCAGCACCAATCCTTCTGATAATATTATCTACTTTGGCCGTGTAAAAGCACAGGCTTTAACAGCCACATCAACAACGATTACTACCTATGTACCTCCGGGGTCAGATTATGCCCCGGTATCAGTAACAAAAGCACGCCTGACTGGCTGGTCCAATAAGCCGTTTTTAACAACTTTCCCCAATAATGGGTCCGCGCTAACCACACTGTCATTTGCAAACCGAATCAATATTGGCAATTTCCCGGTGGGATGTCTGGTGGATTTTGATGGTGATGGAAAACTGGATGTGGCTGGTGTGCTAAATACATCAACCGTTGCTATTGCCAGAAACATTAGTGTTCCCGGTCAGATCCGTTTTGCACCAGCTGTTGTATTAAGTGGAACAATTGGCGGTGGGGGAATAATGGCCGAAGATTTTGATGGTGATGGTAAAAAAGACCTGTTATTTATACAAAACAATATCCAACTGATGTTGGTAAAGAATAACAGTACCCCGGGAAATATTGTGGTTGCAGGCTTATACAGTATTCCATCCGGCAACTCTGGTGTTATAGGAATAATTTCGGCCAGGGACATTGACAAAGACGGAAAACCAGATATTCTGTTCGCGAGTTATTCTGGTGCAGTCAATATTATTAAAAATAACTGTTCGGGTGAAACTATAAACTTTTCTCCGCACTATTATTATCCTCTGGGCAACTATGGTTTGTCCGCGATTTCTACCGATGTAGACGATGATGGCAATCCTGATCTGCTGGCAGCTTCAGGTGAGCTGGCCGTATTTCGGAATACGAGTACCCCCGGAAATATCATAATAAGTCCAAGGGTCGGTTTCAGTGGAGGCGATTGGCCCACTTATATATCTACCGGTGATCTGGATGGAGACGGCAGAACGGATGCACTCGTCTCTCAATCTGAGCCCAACAAGATGGCCGTATTTAAAAATTTAAGCGCTCCGGGGGCAATCGTTTTTTCTGTTCATCCCGAGTTGCCATCAGGGAATCATCCCTATACAAACGGAATGAACGATCTTTCCGGGGACGGCAAACCAGATATTTTTGCACCTAATCTGTCAGAGGATTCATTATCCATTTTTACCAATAACAGCACGCCGGGATCACTGGTATTTGCGCCACACATTAAAATAGCATCGGGAAATGTTGCCAGCCGTATGGAGTCTGCAGATCTTGATGGTGACGGAAGGCCCGATATCATCATTTCGGGAAATTCAGGACCGGCTACGATAATCAGGAACCAACACAGTGCAACAGGTCCCCAGATAAACAACTTTTCTCCTGTTAGTGCAACCGCCGGTGCCACCATTACAATAACCGGGGAGCGTTTTACAGATATCAGTAATGTAACATTTGGCGGCGTTCCAGCCTCTTCGTATAATGTAATATCTACTACCCGGATTGAGGCCATTGTTGGTAACGGGGCATCAGGACCAGTATCTGTACACAGTATTGCGGGAATCAGTAGTCTGACCGGATTCATTTACGGCAACAAACCCGTCCTCAGTTCCTTTACGCCTGAAACCGGATTTGAAGCATCG
>CAZLRY010000244.1:0-5469 GCA_964561675.1 uncultured Chitinophaga sp. | reverse complement strand
TCGAGGGTTTTGTTTTCCCGGCTATTGACCAGGAAGAGCGAACTCTCTCCGTTTTTAAACCGGGTTTCTTCACCCTGTTGAAGGAGCTTGTAATTTTTATAGTTGTTTTCCTGCAGGTGCAGCTGTTGACGGAGGGTAACCAGTTCGTTATAGTAAGAGCGGACTTTTGTTTCTACCTGCAGTTGCTTGTATTGTTGTTCTGTTTCAGCTTCTGTTATTTTCAACCGCGCTTTCTTAAATTCACCCCGGCCGGCCGAGAAGCGGAGGGGAATACCCACTGAGAATCCGTACCTGAAATTATTTTCAAAAAGCGGACCTGTTGCTGTTTTCAATACATCATATCCTTTCCCCAGCTGGTTATAGGTAAAGTTGACGGTGGGCAGTAACTCCTGAAACTTTAATTTTTTGTCGACAGCCAGTGCATCCAGCTTATAGTCATATAGACGCAGTTCCGGATGATTTAGCCGCGCAGCATTCAGCAGGCTGTCCAGTACAGGAACCGGCAGCTCGGATAAACCAGGCTGTGCAGCCGGTATAATTTCGGCGGGTAGGGTATAAGGCTGCTGTTCCGGAGTCCACAAATAAACAGATAAACCAAGTCCGGCATTCGTAAACTCAAGTGCGGCCTGCGATTGCAGTAATTCCATATTCTGTAACTGGGCCATGGCTTCAATGGTATCGATACCCGGACGATCACCCAGCCGGAAACTCGTCTTAATAAACGCCACTCTTTTCCGGTTCACGTCTATCGCATCATTTAATACCTGAAGCACCTGGTATTGAAGCGTCCAGTTCCAGTATGCAGCAATAGATTCCTGTAATATATTATTCAATAAAATATTTTTTTCAACCTGCGAAGCATCCTTGTAAATCTTCGCGGTTTGCAAGGCAGCCCTGCGTTTATCCATCAGCAGGTTTTTAGCCAACGGGACCGTAACCCCGAAATAACTGGTCTTACCCGAAGTTTCCTGCGGGTCGGTCCGGCTACCCGATAAATATTCCAGGCCGGTACTGATATTCACACCAAACCAGGTAGGGATATTCAATTCGGGCCGGTTGTAGTTGTAATAGTCAGTTCCGTCAAACGTCTTTTGTGCATTGGAACTGTACAGCTGCGGATCAAATTGCCCGCGGGCAATGGTAATATCCGCTTTGGCCATATCAATATTTATATCGGCAATCCGGGCTACAGGATGGTATCGTTTAACGATGGACATTACCTGGCTGGCTGACAGCGTTTGGAGCTGCAGACTGTCCTGCGCTAGCGAAAGTTTGGCAAGAAACAGCAGGATCAGCATCAGTCCAGTTATAAGGATTGTTTTTTTTCGTTGCTGATTCCGGTGCCGCAGCCAATGGATGATTTTATATTTTGAATGCGTTTGCATGATTTATTTTTTTTCAGGTTCAGTACCGGCTTTATAATAATCCGGCGGGAAGCCATTGATATTCCGCCACAGTTCATACCAGATGGGTACATCTTTCAACAGGGCCATTCCCTGGGCTCCGGTACCCATTTTCAATTCACGGGGCCAGGGTTTATCCGAAGGATCTTCGGTAACGAGTAAGCGAAATTTTCCATTATAACTTACTGAACTTTCAACGGCCACCACCTTGCCCCCGAATGTGCCGTAGGAGGTATTGGGCCAGCCGCTGAAGACTATTGCCGGAAATCCATCAAACATAAACCGTACTTTCTGCCCGTTGGACACCAGGGGAAGGTCAAGGGGACGGACAAACAATTCGACCGCGTATTGCACCTGGTCAGGTACGATCTCCACGATCATTTCACTGTCTTTTACAATTTCTCCTATACCTGCTTTGCGGGCTTTGGTGATCTGTCCGCTCTGCGGTGCTGTGATAAAATACAAACCGTTCCGAATGGAATAATTACTATACTGATTTTCCAGTTTGGCAATATCTCCTTGTCCGGTAGCAATTTGTGAAAGGGATTGAAACTGATCCCCCTGCGCCTTTGCAATTTTCTCCATGTAATCCTGCTGGGTGGCATTCATTTCTATCCTTGTAATCGTAAGATCCTGCCGGGCATTCTGTAATTTATTTTCCGCACTTACTTTTTTGGCCAGGCTGTTCTGATAGGATTGATTTCGCTGCTCCAGTTGTGTCAGTGACACCAGACCGCTGTCATACATCGCTTTCTGGCGACTGAACTGTTGAGTAGCAATTTTAAAATCATTCGCTGCGGCAATGGATTCCATACTGTCACTCTGCACTTTTAATTGTAATTGCTGGAGTTTGTTGCGCAACTGATCCATTTTCAGTTGAAGGGCTTCACCGAGTGCATTGATCTGGGTACCGGATGTCCCCACTTTGTTTTTATAGTAATCCACCGTAAGGGATTTGGCCGATAATTGTTCTTTGGTCCGGCTCAGCAATTGCGGATCCAGGTAATCGTCCTTAATCTCGGCCAGTTGAAGAATGGTATCCCCGGCTTTTACATAATCCCCTTCCTTCACGTACCATTTGATGACCCGTCCCGGGATAATGGTATTCAGTTGCTGGGGTCGTTGTTCCTGCCGTAAAGTGGTTACGGTTCCCTTGGCCCGGATATTCTGTGTCCAGGGAAGAAAGAGGATGATGGCCAGGGCCGTCATCAATCCGTAAAACCAATAGCGCACACGGCTTCTTTTATTATAGCGGTATACTTTTTTGAAGGAGGACCACTGCGGGTATTCAAGATTAGTCATGGTCAGTTGTTTTATTCTGTTTGATAATACAGCCTTCATTTTTTACATCAATCACTTTGTCACAAAGGCGGGTGAATTCAGGATCATTGCTGACGACGAGGATCGTGGTGTTGGGGTAATCTTTCAGCAGTAACCGGATGATCTGGCTGCGGTAGGGTTCTTCAATATGCGTCCAGGGTTCTTCAAGCAGCAGCAGCCGCGGCTGCCCAACGAGCGCCCTGACCAGCAGGATTTTATTCACTACATTTCTGGACAATCGTTTACCGGTTGGATCCAGCCAGGTATCGAATCCTTCCGGCAAGCTGCTGAGGAAATCAGCCAGCCCTGTTTCTTTGAACAGGCGGATGATTTGCTGCACATCAATACCGGGTTGCCCCATGGTAATATTATCCAACAGGCTGCCGTGGAATATATCCTGCTGGCTCAGCAGGATGCCGGTTTGTTGACGGAGTGATTTCAATTCATAGTTGCCTACCGGTAATTCGTTCAGCAGTAATGAGCCCTCAAAGCCCTGGTAGGAGCCGCTGACGATTTTAAGCAGGGTGGATTTTCCACTGCCTTCTTTTCCCGTGATACATACAGTTTCACCGGCATTGATCCGGAAACTGATATTTTGCAATACATACTTTTCATCATTGTAAGCGAAGCATACATTATCCGCTTCAATCGAAAGTCCTTCGTTTTTCTCAGGCAGTAAATAGGTGCCGGATGTCTCTACCGGCTTATCGGTGATCTTGGCAATTTTATCAACAGAAGTCAGCACATCATACACACTGTCGAGATTGCCGATCAGTTTTTCCACCGAAGCGATAATAGAGATGATAACGATTTCAGCCGCGATAAACTGTCCGATATTCAATTGCTGATTGACCAGCAAAAGAGATCCGATAATCAGCATGGCAGCCGTGATCAGTACTTTAAAAGCGATCAGTACTTTAAACTGAAACTGAAGGATATTGAAATGGCTGTTGCGGGCATCCAGGTAGCCGCTGACTTTCTCATCTGTTTTCTGCATATTAATAACCGAACCTTTGGAGAATTTAAAGGATTTGATCAGCCGGCCCATTTCTTCCAGCCAGGCAGCTACTCCATATTTGTAGGCACTTTCCGTCAGACTGGTCTGTAATCCTTTATTACCTGTATAATAAAGAATCATCCAGAGAATCAAAATGAGTATCATCCCGAACAAAATAAAAGCCGGATGATAAAAGGAGAGCAGGACCAGTCCGAAAACAATCTGGATTGTGGCGGTTGGAATATCCAACAGGAGTTTGGCCAATCCCTTTTGCAAGGATGGAATTTCAAAAAAACGGTTGACCAGTTCCGGGATATAATAAGCATCCGTTTTTTTAAGGTCAAGCCGGGGTATCCGGTCAGCCAGCTCAAAAGAATACCGGACAAAAATATTTTGCTGAATTTTTTCAATCAGCTGCATTTGTCCCACCTGCAATAGTCCGGTGAAAAATACACCGGCAACCACCAGGCCAATCAGTATGACCAGCGAGGTGGACATGGAACCGCCTAATACAAATCCAATAATTGCCTGCACCCCTACGGGCAGGGATAATTGGATCAGTCCATTCAGGATGGCATAAAAATAAATAGCAGATATTTCTTTACGTTCCAGTTTGACCAGGCGCATAATCCTGGAAACCGGGTTAGCAGCAGCACTCATACAATGAGATTAATAATTATGAAAGAATGGAATAACGGGCATTGGCCTGCCCATGAATCTATTGCCGGATCAGCAATTAGGAGGTGGCGTTAGTTGTTCCAGGCTGGGGGCCGGAAGTATTTTTTCTGTCAGGTGAAATGCAATAGTCAGCCGTTGACTGAGTATGTCGGAAAGCTGGCAGAAGTCGGAATATTCTTTATTAAACTTTTGATGACCATCAACGGTTTTTTCTCCGTTTTTCTCCTCATCCACATTAAAAATAACCGAACAGACCTGGTCACTAAACATGGCTTGTAGCCCGGGAATAACCTGGACAAAGGCGAAGAGGAGTAATATGAAAAGGGCTATTTTTTTCATGTGATTACGCCTGCATATAACAGTAATAAAAGCAGATTGTTTAACTTAAAGCCCGTTTTTTATAAAAAATATTTTACAGCACAAGTGTTTTAATATCAATCAATTATACTTTATTGAAGGCTATTCCTACTTTTCGTTCCTCCAGAATTTCCCTGATTTCATCCAGTATTTTCGGGTCATCAATTGTCGAAGGGAGGGCAAAGGATTCTCCATCTGCAATCTGACGGATGGTCTTTCTGAGAATTTTTCCACTCCGGGTTTTAGGTAAACGTTTTGCTATTGCGGCATTCCGGAAATAAGCCACCGCTCCGATCTTCTCCCGGATCAATGCCACCAGCTCCTCTTCAATGATTTCTTCTTCGATCTGGTGTCCATCCTTCAATACCACCAGGGCAATGGGCCGTTGACCACGAAGTTCATCTGCAATTCCCATTACTGCACATTCTGCAATAGCGGGATGCGAAGCGACCAGTTCTTCCATCTCGCCGGTACTCAACCGGTGCCCGCTTACATTGATCACATCATCTACCCGTCCCATGATATAACAATACCCTTCTTCATCGAGATAGCCTCCATCTCCGGTCTGGTAATACCCGGGGAAATGTTGCAGGTAACCCGCAATAAAACGGTCGTCGTTCTTCCATAGTGTTGGCAGACAACCCGGTGGCAGGGGTAGTTTGGCGGCGATATACCCTTCTTTCCCTTTTCCCAGTTCCACGCCATCTTCGGAAA
>CAZLRY010000243.1:0-5472 GCA_964561675.1 uncultured Chitinophaga sp. | reverse complement strand
ATTTCTTTTACTGTGCAGAACAACCTGACCGATTATGACGGCACCGATGTATTTATTATCATCACCCAGCCGGATGGCAAAGTACTGACCCCGGATGTCTGGGAATCAGCAACGCCTATGACCACCCACAGCGGTGACCGAAAGAACTATACACGCAAGATCCGCTTCGAATACAGCAAGGGTGAAGCAAAACCAATGACCTTCTCTATCAATGCCGATGCCTACCAGACCGGCGCCTATTCCCTTCAGCTTTATCACAAAGGATATAAGATCGGGCAAACGAGTAAGACTTTATACTAATACTGCCCGGGGAGCTTGTTTTAAGAAAAATCTAGTTTCATATTTAGGAATAACAGGGAGAATGTGCCAATCTGCCAATTAGCCAATGTGCCAATTAAAGCAGTTTTACTTGCAGCCCTGCATGAAACGTTTCTTAGAAATTGAAATTGTTATTCTTAGTGCTCTAAATTGCAGCTGAAATTTAATTTTAAAAGTTAAATTTTTTCTTTGCCCATTCATAAACGCCATTCTACCTTTCATACTCTTGTACCATTGGCACATTGGCTAATTGGCATATTGGCACATTAGTATTCTCTCCCCTTCATAAACATAAAGCCTATAGTCTTCTGCAACCTCTCCTAAGAAAAAAAGTCCCGCCGAAGCGGGACCTGTATACTTATAACCCAATTTCATTCCATTGATCAGAACAGGTTGTAACCATAGCTGAGGTAGTATAAACCACCTACAGCAGGGCTGCCGAATCCGGTTCTGGCGTAGAAGTTACCGATGTTAGTACCACCGGCACGGAAAGTGCTCTTGGTACCTACAGGACGGTAAGTGATCTGTGCATCCAGCCAGCCGAAATGAGGCAATGTACCACTTACGAAAGTTCCTTCGTAGTAGTTATCATCCTGCCATTTGTATACCACATTAAACCCGATATTGTGGCAAACGTTCTCATTCTTCAGACCGATATTGAAACGGTATTTCGGTGCATTAAAGTAAGTAACAACAGTGGGATCCACATCACGCAGCTGATCAGAGAATACGTTGGCATACACCACATATTTCTTCACGGCGTTGTATTCCAGACCGAGACCCCATCCTATAGATTTTACTTTATCAGCAGAGTTCTGTGTATAAGAAACGTTGGTGCTGCTGAACGGAGAATACAGTTCAAATTTGTTACCTGCTCTTGACTGGGCAACAGCCACACCTACCAGGAATGCCTTATACTCACTGTAATAAACATATCCGTCCACCATCAGTTTTTTACCAATGATTCCTTTGTAACCAACTTCGTATGATCTTACTGTCTCAGGTTTTACTTCGTTGTACTGAGCTCTGACCAGGCGGGAAGAGTCAGCAATGGACCCGGCACGGTAAGAAACCACACTCGCTGCGGTATAACCTGGCAGTGTAGAATTCAGCTTGTAATAATCCTGGAACTCAGGCAGGCAACCCATCAGCACACCGGAACCGGTAACCAGACTGATATACTGGTTCTGGTTGGTGGGGAAACGGTAAGCCGTCTGGTAAGATACGCGCAGGAAATTCTCACGGGCCACTTTGAATACGGCAGAAACACGGGGCGTGAATTTGCCATCAAAGTTGGTTTGCTTATCATAACGTCCGGAAGCAGTCAGGGTAACGGCTTCTCCGAGTTTCTTTTTCAGTTGCAGGTATCCGCCATATTCATTTACACGGATCGTCTGGGCTGTATCTGCAAAGATGGTACCCTGGGAATTCATCGCCCACTGTTTCCATCCGGTACCCACCATGATTTCAATCTTATCAGAAATACCGATCATGTCTGACAGGTTGAACTGTCCTTCAGCGGCATATAAATCTGATTTATCCAGGAAGAGCGCACCACCACGACGGATCGGGGTGCTTTTAATGATACGGGCAGCAGAATCAAAAGCGGCTGTTCCGGGAATCAGACGGCCGGCATCAGCTGAAGCGCGGGCGGCTGAATGCAGGGTAAAATCGCTCGCAGCAGCACCATTCAGCCTTCTGCCTTCAGAAAACGTTCCGATATATAACGGGAACCAGGCAGAACTGGGGCGGTAAGCTTCATTCAAGAAAGCGCCAAGTGCTGAAGAGTTATACGAATCACCGGCATTTTCCTGAGTGGTATACGCACGCACGAACCAGTTCTTATGCTTCAGCTCAAATTTGTGCTGCGCCATTTTCAGGTTCTTCAGGGAATAACGGTCAGCTCCTGTATAAACAGTGGTACCTGATCCGAAATAGGTATTAATAGACGCTTCCAGTTTCTCAGAAAGCTTATAGTGTACACCAGCAGAAAACTTCACATTGATGGTATTGTAATCCACCAGGTCCTGTTCGGCATAACCGGTACGGGATACACTGGCTTTATTAAAATAACCACGGTTCATTCCAATATAGAAAGGCATCATGTTCTGAACAGCCGTCTGGCCGGCAGCGCCAAGGAATGAAAGTCCATTGATGAAAGCACCGATCTGCGCATTTGTCGGATAAGGATTCATTCCGATAGCGCCTGGTAATGAAGCATTACCCGGTACACCAAAATATGCATTGGCGGCATTTACCACATCAAAAGCACCACCGGTTGCACCGAGGATACTTCTGCGGGTCTGATCCTGTACAAAGAAAGAGAAACCGGCCATATCTGCACTGGTCTCATCACCATACATATTAATCCCGTTATAGTTAGGATCGTTCTGACGGTTACCACCAACTACTTTACTAAGGATACCAATCTGTTGTTTATTGCGGTAATCTTCTGCTTCCCAGTCATTACCTTTTACAAGGGAGGCCGCAATTTTGATACCCAGTTTATTGTTATAGGCTTTTGCCCAACGGAATGACCAGTCATAGAAAGGTGAAGTGCTGCGTTGTTTACTATCCGCATGCATCATACCTGTCTTAATATTATAACTCAGTCCCTGGTATTTAAACGGACTCTTGGTTGTAACCAGTACAGTACCATTCATACCACCTGAACCGTAAAGGGCAGAAGAAGCACCGGAAAGTACCTCCACATTGTCCACATCCAGATCAGAGGGGCCGATCACAGAACCTACGGAGAAGTTCAGACCAGGAGCCTGGTTATCCATACCATCAATCAGCTGATTCAAACGGGTATTACCACTGCTGACAAAACCACGGGTGGTGATTGTACGGAAAGTAAGACTGGCGGTGTGTACATCCACTCCTTTCAGGTTACCAATGGCTTCATAATAGTTTGGAGCGGCTGTATTACGCAATACAGCTCCGCTCATACGCTCTACTGTTACCGGAGATTCCAGTAAACGGGTGGGTGTACGGGTAGCAGATACCACTACCTCCTGACCCAGGGATGAGCTGACTTTGAATTCTATGCTCACCGGTTTGGTGGCATCTGAAACAGTTATTTCCTGGTCTTCGTAACCAATTGAGCTAAAAACGAGTACAACGGGCAATTTGGAAACATTGATGCTGAATTCACCATCTGAATTCGTATAGGTACCCTTGGTGGTGCCTTTTACCGAAACAGATACAGCAGGCACCGTTTCTTTTGATGAACTGTTGCGGACTGATCCGGATACGGTAACAGTCTGGGCATAAGCAGCAATCGAAAACAAAACAGCCATCAGCGAGGAAGCTAAATAGCGGTAGCTTTTTCTCATAATCGGGAATTTTGGTTTTGGAATTTGGCGGAAAAATAAGCATTGTAAAGTTTATCTAAAAATTTAATTTTTAAGGGGAAAGCCCATTTCCGCCCCTTAAATTAATTCACCCAAACTGGGCCGTAATGGATAAGTTGTTAAAATCTTCGGGGCTGCCGGATTGGTGGGTTTTTCCGCCCGTCTTACTTTCGAAATATGGCCAATTTTTCTTTCCCGGATCAAACCGGGTTTTACCGGGGTAAAGTAAGAGATGTATATAGTATCGGTGACCAATGGCTGGTAATGGTAGCCTCCGACCGCATATCGGCCTTTGATGTGGTACTCCCCCGCCCGATTCCTTATAAAGGACAGGTTCTCAACCAGATAGCAGAATATATGCTCGGGGCAACCCGGGATATTTGCCCCAACTGGCTGCTCTCCGTACCCGCCCCCAATGTTTCCATCGGCAAACGTTGTACCCCCTTCAAAATTGAAATGGTGGTCCGTGGCAACCTGACCGGCCATGCCTGGCGCACCTATGCGGCGGGAAAAAGGGTGCTTTGTGGTGTTCCGATGCCAGAAGGAATGAAAGAAAATGATTATTTCCCCCATCCCATCATCACCCCCAGTACCAAGGCGGCTGAAGGTCATGATGAGGATATCAGCAAAGAAGAGATCATTGCCCAGGGACTGGCCACCGCTGAAGAGTGGGCTGTCCTTGAAGATTATACCCTGAAACTTTTTGCCCGGGGCAAGGAGATTGCCGCCAAACAGGGACTGATCCTGGTTGATACCAAATATGAGTTCGGAAAAGACGGCGATACCATCTGCCTGATGGATGAAATTCATACCCCCGACAGTTCCCGCTATTTCTATGCGGATGGATTTGACGAAAGACAAGCGGCGGGCGAACGGCAAAAACAACTGAGCAAGGAATTTGTCCGGGAATGGCTGATCGCAAACAACTTTATGGGCAAGGAAGGACAAACCGTTCCGGAAATGACCGACGAATGGGTGAACACGATTTCCAAACGCTACATTGAGCTGTACGAAAAAGTGATCGGTGAAACATTCCGGCCGGAAGATTTATCGGATGAGGAAACTGTCAGCCGGATCAACACAGTACTGTCCAACCTGAAGTGAACCTGTTTATAGAATAAAAAAAAGCTGTCTGAAAAATGACAGCTTTTTTTATTTCCAGTTTTCCGCCAACCTATTCTTTTAGCAAAAAAGAGACATAGAAAAAATGTATTTCTATGTCTCTATGATTCTATGTGCCTCCTATGTACCTATGATCCTATGTGTCAAATCAGCGGCGCAGCCGCCTTCCGCTTCGCGGATTTTTTAACACATAGGTTTAGGTTTCTCACTAAAAAAAAGAATTCCTTACAATCACAACTGGCTTAAAGCAGGGCGACACTATAAGAACAACATAGGAGACACATAGAAATACATTTTCTCTCTATGTCTCTCCTATGTCTCTATGTACCTATGTGTTTAATCAGCGGCGCAGCCGCCTTCCGCTTCGCGGATTTTTTAACACATAGGTTTAGGTTTCTCACTAAAAAAAAGAATTCCTTACAATCACAACTGGCTTAAAGCAGGGCGACACTATAAGAACAACATAGGAGACACATAGAAATACATTTTCTCTCTATGTCTCTCCTATGTACCTATGATCCTATGTGTTAAAAAAGCGGCGCAGCCGCCTTTAATCTCATTATATATGCTGCTGCAATTTATTTTTTCAATGAGACCGCTTTTTTAAATTCACGGGTGGCTCCCTTACCTACCGGACAATAATAATCCAGCGCATACTGGGCATCTACATAACTCA
>CAZLRY010000242.1:2644-5502 GCA_964561675.1 uncultured Chitinophaga sp. | reverse complement strand
TCATTCAACCGGTTCTTCGGAATGCCCGCATCGATGGAGCAGAATAACTGTGTCTCCTGCCGGTGAACAGTGCAATCAAAGTGCTTGATCACCCGCATCACTTCATTCATCTGTGTATAATCAAACTGGATGTGATAATTAATTTGCACCGGTTTTGCTACGGTTGGAATAACCTGCAAGGCAAGTGCCGCTACTGTTTTATAGGCATTAATCAGTCCTGGCACCCCCAATAGAGTGCCCCCAAAATAACGGACCACTACAATCAATACATTGGTGATTTTTTTACTGTCGATTTGTCCCAGAATGGGCTTTCCTGCAGTACCGGAAGGTTCGCCATCATCACTGACCCGAAAGGTATTGCTGTCGAGCCCCAGCCGGTAAGCAAAACAATGATGTACAGCCTTGGGATGTTCTTTCTTAAGTGCCGCGAGTTTTTCCTTGAAATCGGCCACATCAGCCAGTGGATAGACATAGGCAATAAAGCGGCTGCCCCGGTCTTTGAATTCCGCCTGTCCAGCCTGTTCCACGGTATTATAGTAAAAGGATTCCGAATTATTCTCCGTCACGCTTTTCCTTTTTAATAAAGAGATAATAGAATTGTATCATGGTGATCACCCCGTTTGGAATGATAATCGGCAGGTTGACATCCAGCAGTACTCCGTAAATCAGAAAAGTGATTGCCCCAAACATATTGATCAGTCGCACGGTCCTGAGATTGGAACCCATCATGAAACTGATTACCACCAGTGCGGCGGCCAGGTATCCTACCCATTCTATCCAATTCATACATCGTTGGTTTTAATCTGTCCTGAATTTTTCCAGGTTAATAGTTCATCGGTCAAAAATGATTCCCGGCTGATCAGTTGGCTGTTGGTCAGCGCTGGTGCGGCCAGGCCATTCCCGGTTTTCAATTTAATATTGGTAATAATTCTTGCTTCATCCCAGACTCCTTCCTGTATGAAACTGTTCAATAAGTGACGTCCCCCTTCTACCAGCACGCTCTGTATCCTGAGCTTGTACAGCGCATCCATTAACTGCGAAATAAGGCTTTTATTTTTTTCCAGCCGGTAATAAATCAGGTTGGGCTGCTCCTCTTCTTTTACCCCATTAAAGACAATTGTTTTCTGCTCCCTGTTAAACAACTTCAGGGATGCGGGTAATCGAAGATCCAGGTCCAGCACCAGCCGTACCGGGGAAGGTCCGGTCCATAAACGATTCGTAAGTTCCGGGTCGTCCATCAAGGCAGTATTGGTACCTACCAATATCCCGGCTTCCTCACTCCGCCACTGGTGTACCTGGCGATTGGAATATTCATTCGTGATCAATAATCTTGGGCTTCCGGCTTCAGCGGCCATAAAACCATCAGCTGTTTGTGCCCATTTCAGGATCACATATGGCCGTAGTTGTTCGTGAAATGTAAAAAACCGCTTATTCAGTTCCCGGCACTCCTTCTCTAATAACCCTTCCACCACTTCAATACCGGCTGCTTTTAATTTTTCAATGCCCTTGCCATTCACCGCTTCAAACGGATCCCGGCATCCGATCACCACTTTGGGAATTCCGGTCCGGATGATAAGGTCTGCACAGGGAGGAGTTTTGCCGAAATGGGCACAGGGTTCGAGGGAGACGTATAGCGTACTGATCTGGCCATTGGTCAGGCCACTTTGAGTGGCCTGACCAATGGCACCCACCTCCGCATGCGCTTCCCCGTAACGCTGGTGCCAGCCCTCCCCGATGATCCGGTCGTCCTGCACCAGCACCGCCCCAACCATGGGGTTAGGCGCTACCAAACCGGCTCCTTTATGGGCGAGTTCGATACAGCGGAACATGTATTTTTCGTCGGTGGTCATTTTCAGTTAATCACGCAAAGATAGGAATCAGCTGTCAGGTGTCAGTTGTCAGATGTCAGGGGCTACTCACTACTCACTACTCACTACTCACCACTCACCACTCACCACTCACTACTCACCACTCACCACTCACCACTCACTATTAACTATATTTGCGAATGACTTTACAGGAAGCCGGCTTTTTTTTATTGAATCAGCTCCGCACGGTGTATGATGAAGGTGAAGCTTCCGCTATCGGTGATTGGGTAATGGAATCACTGACAGGTTCAGACAAGACCGAACGGATGATCTACAAAAAAAATCCCATTACAGCGGAGGAGGAAGAACAGCTCCGGGGATATGCGGCAAAGCTTC
This sequence comes from uncultured Chitinophaga sp., assembly GCA_964561675.1. Taxonomy (GTDB): domain Bacteria; phylum Bacteroidota; class Bacteroidia; order Chitinophagales; family Chitinophagaceae; genus JJ008. The sequence goes on along the minus strand of CAZLRY010000242.1, from coordinate 3,298 downwards.
TACAACATACTCCGGTTCAATACGTGCTGAATGAATCCTGGTTTTGTGGGTTGAAATTTTATGTAGATGAAAACGTGCTGATCCCCAGGCCTGAGACAGAGGAACTCGTGGAATGGGTTATTTCTAATTGCCGGTTTCCGATTGACACTTTATCTATCCTGGATATTGGAACAGGCAGTGGCTGTATTCCCATTTCATTAAAAAGAAGACTGAGAAAAGCAAGGGTCACCGCCCTTGATATAAGTGAAGGGGCTTTAACGGTGGCGAAAAGAAATGCAGCCAAAATGGGCGCCGAAGTGGAATTCATACAACTGGATATACTGGACCCGGCCGGTTGGACCGATCTGGAACCGGCAGATATCATTATCAGTAACCCGCCCTATATACCCGAAAATAATAAAGCATCCATGCATCCGAATGTGCTGGCGTTCGAACCGCACAACGCTTTATTTGTCCCGGATCAGGATGCCTTATTGTTTTATAAAGCCATCATAGCACTGGCAAAAACAAAACTAAATGCGGAAGGACTCCTGTTTTTTGAAATCCACGAAGACCTTGGACCGGAAGTAACGGAACTCTTATCCATTGAAGGTTTTGCTTCAGAAATAAAGAAAGATATGCAGGGAAAAGACCGGATGGTAATGGGGAGGAGGA
>CAZLRY010000242.1:0-2544 GCA_964561675.1 uncultured Chitinophaga sp. | reverse complement strand
CTACTTCCTCCTGTACCTCGTCTTCTCCCCAGGATAATAACTATCCAGAATTAAAAACTCTTCATTCAGCAGGGAAACTTTATAAACCGGTGCGGCGCTGCTGCCATATACCAATTCCCTGGTGGATGGATTATAACTGTACGAACTGGTACTTCCAGCCATTTCCTGAAAAACTTCACAGGTACCATCCGGAGTAAAGGTCAGGTTCATCGGCCAACGACTGGTTGGCCCCCATGTATAATTTCCGGTACTATCCTGGTAGTAATTCGCCTCTTCGATCCAGTTGCCAACAATTGAAATATTGGTTTCCTTTTTACAGGAAATGAAGAAGACGGAGAATAAGAGGATGATTGCAGCTCGTTTCATTGGTTGGATTGACCCTGTAAAAGTAGTCATCCCCCATGGGAAAAGCGTGGTAGTATTACGCCGTATTTACCCTGTAATTCGCCCCAAAAAAGAGTGCCCAATCAGATACAATAATGACTTTCTCCTACTGCTGCACTCTCGCCACGACCTTCGCTGTGTCTTTCTTAGCGATGCCCATGACATGAAACACGCCGCCATAAAAAGCGCTCGTATCGGCATTGATCACCACTGTCGGGGTATCCACAAAAGCTTTTTGTTTCCGTATTTCCATGCTGAGCAGGGAGTCAAAACTGGCGGCATCCACTTTAGTTGATCCAATAAAATATTCCTGGTCTTTATTGATGGACACCATGATATCCTGCTTAGCCTTGGTTTCTTTCTTCCCCCGGGGTAATCCGACCGGAACCACATTGGGGTTCGCCAGGGTGGCCACGATCAAAAAGAACATCAGCAGGATGAAGAGAATATCATTCAGCGAGTCCGTAAAGACCTCCGATTCTTTTCTATGTTTCTTTCTGAATTTCATGTAGATAAATTATCGGGTGGGTTCTTGCAGGATGTCCAGGAAATCAGCAGACGCTGCTTCCATTTTATTGGCGGTCTTATCGATCTGGGTATTGAGGTAACTGTAACACAGGTAAGCGATCAGACCGATCACCAGACCGGAAATGGAGGTAATCAGTTTGGTATAGATACCACCGGAGATAATACTCACATCAAACTTATTGGAAGAGGTGATCCCGGAAAACAACTGCATCAGACCGATCAGGGTACCAACGAAACCAAAAATGGGAGCTGCTTTTGAAATAACAGACAGAATATCCAGGTTTTTCTCCAGTTTGTACATTTCCAGCTGACCCACATTGGCCATGCTTTTTTCAATGCCATCGATCGGCTTCCCGATCCGCTGGATCCCTTTGTCAATGATCCTGGCTACCGGATTATTGGTATTCTTGGCAAAATTCCGGGCCGCGGTTACATTGCCGCTGATAATGTTATCCCGGATAATATTCATGAAATTGGCATCGATCTTGGCTGCATTCCGGATCGCAATATAGCGTTCGGCAAATATGTAGATACCCAGCAGCATCATGGCACCCAGGGGGATCATAATCCATCCTCCCATTTGCAATAATTCGAAAAAACTCAGCTGTCCATCGTGATTGGCATCCCCGGACAGGCTTTGTGTGGCTTTTGTCAAAGAATCGGTAATCTGCAATAAGTCGATCATATTGGTCTCTTTAGGTGGGTAAAAGTAATGTAAGACGGTTAAAATGGTTTTTGTTTGTTTTCAACACCTGTCAGTATTTGGGGGTAAGAACGGGAAAAAGCGTGCCACGTTGTATGGAGGGGGCAAGATTTAGAGATCTTTAACAGGGATAATGGGTTGCTGAATATGGGTTGGTGATAACACCAACCCAATTCCCCAACCTTAAGATTCGATTTCGGATATTGATAACACCAACCCAATTCCCCAACCTTAAGATTCGATTTCGGATATTGATAACACCAACCAATTACCCCCATGGAAAAGGTCCCGGGGTATCATTTGCTCGATGAAATGATTCCCCGGGACCTTTTTATCTAAAGAAGCCAGTATCCAAGGTCTTTTAGCTAAAACAGAGACTCCCGACTACTAACTACTAACTCCCGACTACTTCCCTACTCCTGCCTGTTTCACCATCAACGCCTGTATCTGTTTCATGGTACCTTCCATGCCGTCAGGACTTCCATCGAGGAAGATCACATTGCCCTTGCCGTATTCAGCAAAATTCTTAATGGCTTCGGTCCACATACTGAACAGGATCACATTGGTATCGAGGTTGGCCTGTTTCATTTGTTCAGCCGCTTCGGTCATACCCTTGGCTACTTCCTGGCGGAAGAGGGCCACCCCCTGTCCACGCAAACGGGCTGCCTCTTTCTCCGCCTCAGCGGAAATTTTGATCGCATTACCTTCGGCCTCGGCCGACTTGGTTTTGGTGATCAGTAAAGCCTGACCTTCGTTTTCAGCCGCTGCTTTCAGGTTATTGGAAGCCACAACTTTACTCATGGAGTCCAGGATCACTTTATCGAAGGTTATATCATTGATCTGAAGATCCTGCAGGTGATAACCCCATGTCTCCAGGGTATGGTCAATTTCAAACTTTACATAATCCACGATTTCCTTGCGAAGCCCGA
>CAZLRY010000241.1:0-5514 GCA_964561675.1 uncultured Chitinophaga sp. | reverse complement strand
TTACCAATTGGCGTTCATCCATGTTTGTGTATACAGTATGACTGACACCGGGAAAAGTCCGGTCGTTGCACGTAAACAGGCCTGATTTTAAAAATCGTTCTGGGTAAGTATATAATTCAGCTGGCGGGTAAACCCAGCCCAGACTTTTACCGCATCTGGGTGTTTGTAATACCGGAAAAATAATTGACGGGTTTCGGGAAGATTCCGGCCAAAAGAAAAGTAGTTAACCACCAGGTTGAAGGCCATTTCCTTACGGAGTCCGTCATCATGTTCAATATCATCCTCCAGCGGCTGGTAGGGCTTTTCCCCCAGTTTTTCCAGGTTATCCCGGATCATAGCTTTCAGATCAGGATCACCGGGCACTACCTGTAATTTCCCCTTCCTGAACTGCAGTGTAATACTGCTGTTACTCAATGGCCCCTCACCTGAGAGATCTTCATAACCGCAGGCGAAACAGGTGAAAAAGTATCCGTATTGCTCATGGAAATCATAAATAAATGCCCTTTCTTTTGTAATGATAGTGTTGCCGGCAAATAATTTCGCGACCTGCTGGTATTTATTCACCCCTGTACTTTTAAATAAATACAGCTCATCACAGCAATGGGCCCCGCCGGTATAATTATACACTAATAGTTCCTTGCGGCCATCTTTATCCAGGTCGGCCAGCGCGTGATCAGCATATACCGTTTCTCCCAGCTCTTCATTCCCAAGGCTTTTAAGAAAGGCGGACAATGATCTCGTCTTTTTATCCTTCATCAGCAACATCAGTTTACCCGGCGTTTTGGTCTTCTCCCCTTCCTGGAAAAACAGGATCGTGGGGTCGGTCGGCACATCCAGTGCACTGTCGCGGGCATACATCACCGAATCCGTTTCCACCTGTGCAGCCAGCTGATAGTGGCCGAACAGGAATAAGAGCGAAAAACATATTGATAGAAACGGGATACGCATACGTGCTGTTTGTATAAAGATAAAAAAAAGGCTGCCAAATGAATGGCAACCTTTAAACGTGTCTGCTGTATGACTCGTCTGCTGTCTTAAATACGCTTAAAATGCGGGATCCGTCGGGGTATTCGGATTATTATCCCTTTCCCTCAGCGGATAAGGCATCAGGTTTCTTCTCCGTTCAGCATTCGGCCGGCCGAAACGACGCATATCTTCCAGTTTGTGACCGGACATATACAGTTCGATGCTACGGTGCTTATAAATGGAATCCAGCAATTGTGCCTGGGTAAATGAACCGGTGATAGTGGACAGACCTGCGCCTACGGCAAACGGATCGGCTGCGGGTAACTTGGTCACCACTTTATTCAGTTCCACGAGTGAATTCGTCAGGTCAGGCGATGTGGCCCGTGCATAACACTCGGCTTTGATCAGCATGATTTCTCCTGGCAGATATACCGGGAAAGCGGTTGCGGCTGCATTACCAAAACCATTGATCCGGAAACGGGGTGCGATCGTAGGGTTAATACTGGTAAAGAAAGCCACCCTTCTGTCCGCAAAGTCAGGCTGTAAACCTGTTACCAGTCCGAGTGTGGAATCTTTCACCTGCACCACATTATTGGTGGAAGTGGCTGTTTCAAAAATCGGATTCAGGGAAAGGGCATCAAAATTAAACGTCGATTTTTTTGTCAGATCCACTGCATTCGCTGCGGTGAGGGCCTGCGCATAAAGTCCGGCGTAAAGTGAATACCGCGCTTTCAGTGCATTCAGGGTGTTGCTGATATCAATACCGGCGGGTACGCTGGAAATAAAGGAGGCGCTGATGGCATTGGCACTGATTTTTGCCATGGCATTATCGATTACCGCAATGGCCTGTTTAAATCCATCCACACGGTCAATAAATGTAACATTGGTGCCGGTTGTAGCGGGCACTTTCTCCCAGAACTGGGCCATATCACCGATAGAGAGTGCTTTAAAAATGCTCGCATAAGCGATCAGTCCGCTGGCATAACTCTTATCCGATAAGCCATCCGCGCTGGCGATCACCCGGTCTGCATCATAGATCACTTTGTTACAAGTTGTCCAGAAAGTGGTGAGCATGGTATTGTTCCCATCCACGGAGTTTCCACCGGTTGCCACCTGTACTTCGGCAGTGTTACCGGCATTCACCACGAAGAGTTCGTTGGTGGTAAGTCCGTTGATCGTAACCAGGTTGAAGAGTGTGCTGCCGCGTCCGAATGTATACACCCGTTGCAGGCCCACTACCACACCGGTCAGGCCCTTGGGCGAACTGAAAACCTGTTCATCCGTAGCCGCATTCGGGTTGGAAAAATCCTTTTTGCAACCCGAAGGAATAACAGCAGCACCGGCCAGTGCCACTATCATGGTATATTTTAAAATATTGTTCTTCATTTTGTTTCTTTTTGACGGTTTAGAATTTAGCAGATAAGGCTACACTGAAAGTCTTGGGGATTGGTACGGAACCGAAATCGATACCGCGCAGTGTCGTACTCTGACCACCGGCGTTGACTTCCGGATCATATCCTTTGTAATTGTCCCAGCTGATCAGGTTGCGTCCGCTTACACTCAGGGTCACATCCTTAAACATTTTCAGGTTACCAAAAGCATAACTCAGGGAAATCTCACGCAGTTTAACAAAAGAGCCATCATCTATTCTCCATTGCTCCACGGTGGCATAGAAACTGTTGATATAACCACGGGGATATACACCGGTTTGTTCTTTTTCTGCTTCTTTACCATTACCAACGCCCTGGCGGGTTCTCCAGTCGGCATTGAAAACATCCACACCTTGTACAGCGTCCAGTTGTACACGAAGACCAAGTTTCTTATAACTAATCTCATTGACCAGTGAACCGGTCCAGTCGGGATTCGGATCACCGATGATGCGACGTACCAGCGGATTGGTACCTATAGGTAAGCCAGTGGAAGGATCACGGGTTACTGTATAATTCAGGGCACCGTTCTGGATGCCTCTTTCTCCCTGCGGGAAACCGGATCCGTTCTTCACCAGACCGCCATTGGCATCCAGGGCAAAGAAGGCTCCGTAGAATACACCAATCGGCTGTCCTTCGATGATGGCCACCGGTGCTCCCTGGTTGGTACTTAATAATGTCAGGGCCTGACCGATCTTCACCGCCTTGTTACGATTACGGTTATAGATGGCTGTGGCTGACCAGTTGAAATCTTTTTTCTGCACGACTTTCGCATTGATCACCAGTTCCACTCCTTTGTTTTCGAGACTGCCGAAATTATCCAGCAGGCTGCTGAAACCGGTAGTGGGGGCAATAAAGCGGTTGATCAGCATGTCTTCCACTTTCTTATTATAGATATTGGCCTGTACATTCAGGCGGCTGTTGAAGAAGCCAAGATCAATACCAAATTCAATTTCCTTCTGACGTTCCGGTTTCACAAAGGTGTTAGCCAATGTGGTATTGGAAGATAAAGCGGTACGGCTTACAAATGGATTACTGCTATACGTATTGAAACGGGAGAAAGCGCCGATACCGGTCAGGTTACCGCTTTCACCATAGGCCAAACGCAATTTGGCAAAATTCCAGAATTTACTGATGCTGCTTTTTTTCCAGAATTCATGTTCACTGATCACATAGCTTCCGCTGGCTTTCAGGTATTTCTGATTGCGCTGGTCCTGACCAAAAACAGAAGAACCGTCCACACGGACAGCACCGGTTACGTATAACAGGCTTTTATAACCGAAATTCTGCTGGAAAAAGTATCCCCATACAGAAAATTCCCCCCTGTCATCTACACCTTGCAGGATAGTACTACCACCGGTAGCCGTTTGTACAAACGGAGCCAGACCGCGGCTTTGCAGCAGCGTATATCCGGATTTTTCATACTGTAATGAATATCCCAGCTGGGAAGTAGAAGTAATATCAGGGGTGATCTTGGTCTGGTAAGTGGCATTCAGGTCATTGTTGATCTGAAAGAAATTATAAGTACCAGTACTGGCGTACCCGTTACGGGTAGGATCCAGGGCAGCACCCCCACCAAAGAAACCATCACTAACGTTATAGGCAAATGGAGGAATAAAAGTTTCCCCTTTCTGAGCATACTGATCAATACCCATCGTATAATCCACGGTGAGTCCTTTTACAGGTCTGAACTTCAATCCTGCATTGGCAATGATCCGGTTAGTTTCCTGTTTTTGCTTGATATCCTCAATAATGGAAACCGGGTTAACACGACCCCGTTCACCCACGGCCTGCAGGTTACCCAGTGCATCCCTTTGCCAGATATTATGGATATTACCAATGATGTTGATGGAGTTCATCGGGGAAAAGAAAGAGTTGCCATCTGGCTTTTCATTGCTGAAACTGTTTACAAAATTCAGCCCCATGGTAAAATTCACTTTATTTCCCAATGCCTGGTCCAGGTTTATCCGGAAACTGAAACGGCGGAAATCGGTATTCTTGATAATCCCTTCATTCTTGAAATAAGAAGCGGAGGTATAATATTTTGTTTTGTCCTTACCACCGGCTACGGAGATATTATTATCCGTACCCATTGCACTGCGGAAAATATAATCGTTATAATCATAACGGGTAACAGCAGTGGTATTGGTCAGTGCGGGTGTCAGGATGTCCTGGGTCTGTGCACCCGGACCATCAGCCGGTCCGCCGAATTTGGTAGGAGATTGATTGACCGGAACCGATTTACGCAATGAACTTACGGTCATACTTGTTGAAAAACTCACCACAGGTGCCCCAGCTGATCCTCTCTTGGTAAAGATCTGGATTACCCCGGCATTGGCGCGGGATCCGTAAATCGCGGCGGCAGCAGCTCCATTCAGTACTTCAATCCGTTCGATATCACTCGGGTTAATATCCGCCAGCCTGTTTTGCCCGATCGTACCAATAAAATTCTGCCCGTCATAATTACTGCTGGTATTGGTTACCCTGGTGGTTGCATTGTTTAAAATAACCCCGTCCACGATATACAAAGGTCCAGAAGAACTGTTTACAGAACTGATACCACGCAACAGAACGGAGTAACCACCACCTGGATCGCCACTGTTCTGCGTAATCTGTGCACCGGCTGTTTTACCCTGCAAGGCCGCCAGCACATTGCCTGTGGCACCTTTATTCAGCTGGTCTGCTTTCACCGTACTCACATAACTACCCAACTGTTTCTTGGTAGTACCTGCCGATACACCGGTTACCACCACTTCATCCATATTCAATGCATCAGCAGTCAAAACTGCATCGGCAGTAACGGTCTTACCCGTTCCAACGGTAATGGATTGTTCTGAAGTTTTCAGTCCCACACCCGAAAACACCAGCGTATAGTTGCCAGGTTTTACATTGGCATCAAAGCTGTATGCACCGTCGGCCCCTGAAGCAGAACCGATCGTGGTGTTTTTGATCTGTACAGATACAAAGGGAATACCCTTTCCATCCGCACCGGTTATTTTACCACTGACTGTAACCTGGGCCAGCAGCGACCCGGACAACAGCAGCAGTACAAAAGAAAAGTACATTCCTTTCTTTTGTGCAAAGCATAGCAGATTTCTCATTTTGCGGTTTTTGTTTGAAT
>CAZLRY010000240.1:4020-5530 GCA_964561675.1 uncultured Chitinophaga sp. | reverse complement strand
CTGCTTTTCACGGCGGCTGTATCGGCGGTATTTCCAATATCCCCGACGGCTACAATACCATTCGCTTCCATTTCCTTTTCTGCCCGGATGATTTCCGCATCGATCAGTTCGCGGGCAAAACCCCGTTTGGTGACTACTGAACAGAGAAAATCAATAAGACCGGTATGCGGAGGGATTACATTTTTCAGGTGACTCAATTCAAGGTGGCAGTGGCTGTTGATCAGTCCCGGACAAAGAATGCCGGCTACTTGTTCAGTATTTTCGCCTGCTTCACTTTCCGGTACGATCGCTTCCACTTTCCCTTTTTCATCGGTGATCAGTATTTCTCCTTCGCGGAATCGGTCGCCATCAAAAAGACGGTCAGCCTTGAATTTTCGGTAAGCCATGCCGCAAAATTGCCAAATCCGATTTCCAATTCCCAAAAAATTATTCTTGTTACCTTTGCCCTCCTTTATATATAAACCGGATTTACCGGCACAGCGCACCCAATTATGTTAGACAGATTAGAAGCGATAAAAGCCCGTTTTGACCAGTTAGGCATCGCCCTGACCAATCCGGAGATTGTGAGCAATAACAAGAAGTTTGCGGAAACCAGCAAGGAATACCGCAGCCTGGAAAAGATCGTGCAGGCCTATTTAGACTACCGGAAGATCCTGGATGATATCGAATTTTATAAGGAAGCCCTGGCCGGGAATGATGAGGAAATGCGGGAGCTGGCCAAGATGGAAATGCCGGTGATGGAAGAAAACAAGGTAAAAGCAGAAGCGGATATCCGTCAGCTGCTGATACCGAAAGACCCCCAGGATGAAAAGAATGCCATCCTGGAGATCAGGGCAGGAACGGGTGGTGACGAAGCCAGTCTTTTTGCGGGTGACCTTTTACGTATGTATGTCCGCTATTGCGAGCGCAGGGGATGGAAGACGGCCATTCTGAGTGAAAATGAAGGAACGGTGGGCGGTTATAAAGAAGTGCAGCTTGAAGTAACCGGCGATGATGTATATGGAACTTTGAAATTTGAAAGCGGGGTACACCGGGTACAGCGGGTGCCTGATACAGAAGGTTCAGGCCGGGTACATACTTCCGCAGCTACCGTGGCCGTGATGCCTGAAGCGGAGGAAGTGGATTTTGAACTGAATCCGGCTGATGTGAAAATGGAAACGGCCCGAAGTGGTGGTGCGGGCGGACAGAATGTAAATAAAGTAGAGACCAAGGTCATGCTGACGCATATTCCCACAGGTACCGTGGTGATTTGCCAGACCGAACGTTCACAGCTGGGTAACCGTGAGAAAGCCATGGGGATGATGCGGACGAAATTATATGAAGAGCAGGTGCGTAAACAGGAAGACGAAATTGCCCGTCACCGGAAGAGCCTCGTGAGCACTGGTGACCGCAGTGCCAAGATCCGGACCTATAATTTTCCACAGGGACGTGTAACCGACCACCGGATTGGGTTAACTTTATATAATCTGGATGCCGTGCTCAATGGCGATATCCAGGAGCTCATCGGGGC
>CAZLRY010000240.1:0-3920 GCA_964561675.1 uncultured Chitinophaga sp. | reverse complement strand
CCTGACACCCGACACCTGACACCCGACAGCTAACAACGAACACCTAACACCTAACACCTATATTTTATGCTTGAACAATTAATGGACCTAGTAAAGAATTTCGGAAAAGACACGGTAGTAGAAAATCCCGAAATACCAAATGAACAAAACAGTGAAGTGCTGACGGATGCCACCAAAACCATCACCAGTGGTTTTCAAAATGTACTTGCAGGCGGCGGACTGGAGAATATTATGGACCTTTTTAAGGGTGGCGGCACTTCCGGAGGATCGGGTGTTTCCGGATTATTAAAAAATCCGATGGTCACCATGATGGTGGGGCATTTTATCAGCAAACTGGTGGGTAAATACAATATGACACCCGCTTCTGCCAGTTCTGTAGCTAATAATCTTATTCCCAATGTGCTGAACGGAATGATCACTGAGACCAATAATCCGGCAAATCCCGGGTTTACGCTCGATGGGCTTATTGGTTCCCTTACAGGAGGAAATGGAGGCGGCTCCCAGTTACAGGATATCCTGAGTCAGTTTACCGGTGGCGGTTCTGCTTCGGGTGGTAATGGTGGAGGATTTGACTTACAGGACCTTATCGGCAATTTCACCCGTAAAGCCCAGGATAATTTCCAGCCTTCCGGCGATACTGGCGGCGGCGGATTAATGGATATGATCAAAGGTTTCTTATCGAAATAAGCGGAACTCCTTACAGAATTAAGCTATTCTTAACCGGGTAGCTTTTTTTTTGGCCCAATTTGGCACGAAATTTACATTAGAATAGTCAGCAAGTGAATGTCTGTTCTTTGTCAGCTGATTGTCAGGTTTTTTGAAAGAAAATTTCGTATAAACTAACAAGTGTTTTTTGTTGTTTATGCAATAAGTAAGGTGATTGCATCGTATTAGTGAAGAGAAACCTGGAAAATGTACGTTGCGGATCTGAAGTGATTTTACGGATTCTGTTCTTTTAAACTTTCGTTAACAGCAACATTCATACTACAGGCAGTACATTTGCGTTATAGATATAGAAATTCAGAACTCATTATAAAGACAGTCAATTTTCTCATAAGCAGTTAGTTTTGGTTGCGACCCCTGTTTCCACAGGGGTCTATTTTTTTATATATACCCTGCTGCTGTACAGGTAGCCAATAATCGCACCGGCCGAATCCGCAATAATATCCCCTCCATCAAAGGAGCGATTGGCCACCAGGTGTTTTTGTACAAACTCCATTCCTACACCATAAGCAATTGCCAGTAATAAGATCCAACGGAATATACCGGCCAGTTTTTGTTTATTGGTCAGTTTTTTTTGCATACCCCAGCACCAGCTTACCACCAGTAAACCGATCAATCCGATATGTACCCATTTATCAAACCAGATCTTATCCAGCCAGTCTTCTTTCGGAAAGGAGGAACCCGGGAGTGTGAAAAGAATCGTACAAAGGATAATCCATAAAATTCCAGGCAGGAGAAAGCGAATCTGCATCGTTTAACTTATTTCGGCAATATTAGCGAGTTTTTGACAGCTTTAAACATAAACAGGGAGCCCTGAAGAGCCCCCTGTTCTTAACCAACTATAGAACCAACTTGACTATAGCATTTGACGTATAATTATATACGTAAAGAAGGAGGGGAAAGATTGGAAAAATTGAATCATAGTTTACCCATGACATACATGTCGCCACCGGGCTTTGATGGATCAGGACGATCCATTTTTTCCAGTGTAATGGCAAATGCCTGGGCATTGCCCACATTTTTCATCCGGACGAGTAGTTTTTTCTGACGGATATTGTATTCCATCATACCCAGGTCAACAGGTTTGCCATCAAGTAAGGCCCAGAGCTGGTATTGTTTATCCGTTGGCGGGGCCGGCAGATTATTCGCCAGCAGGAATACATCATGGGAGGCGGTATCCCAGTAAACGGTGGCAAAGGACTGAGGCGAAGCATCCATTCCTTTGAGTGAAGCCATTTTTATATTGGGGTTCTGCTGCAGTTTTCCGATTTCTGCCACCAGCCCCATAATATTTTCATTGGCTTTGTCCAGGTTGGACGACAGTGTTTTGTTCTGGTTCATCTGGCTGATATTCCAGGTAATACTTCCGGCCAGCAACAAAACGGCGGCCGCTGCGGTATACTTCCATAGGTTGGCCGATCTGCCATAGACTGGTTTAAAGGGAATGACTTTTGCGCCTTTGTTGATCTCTTGCAGGATGTTTTCTTTGATAAATGCCGGCGGCTTGGTGGTTCCGGACAGGGCTTGCTGTTCCAGGGATATTTCAAAGGCAATACGGGCTTCTACCAGTTCGGGGTATTGGGAACAATATTGCTCAAACTCCGCCCGTTCCTCCGGACTGGCCAGTCCGAGTACGTAGCTTTCAATAATGCCGCCTGATATGTATTCCTGTATATTCAATGCGTTATTGTAGTAAAGTTCTTAAATGTATTAATGCCGCCCTTATTCTTGTTTTAACCGTGCCCAGCGGAAGGTCCATCACTTTAGCGATCTCTTCATGGGTAAATCCCTGATAATAGGCCAGATCCAGCAAAACCCGCCACTCCTCCTTCAGTTGTCCAATCACTTTACTGAGTCCGCTGTCCTTTATAGCGGGCCCGGTTACAGCCCCGGCAACTTCATTACTTTCCGGCAGTGGCTGGTTTTTTCGGTTATTATTAAATCCTTTTGACCGCATTTCGTCAATGGCTGCATTCCGGGCAATATTCAGCATCCAGGTAAACAGCCTTCCTTTGGATGGGTCATAGGAATCGAAACGACGCCAGATATTAATAAAAACCGTCTGCAAAACATCATTGGCCAGTTCTTTATCTGGCAGCACTTTATTCACGACACTGTACAGTGCCCCGGAATACTGATCATACAGGTAGGCAAATGCTTTTTCATCACGTAACCGCAATGCAGACACCAGCTCCTGTTCACTGTATGTAGTGTTGAGATTCAAATAATTGGTTAAGATACAACGAGAATGAGTCGCTTTGTATCGCCTTTATATACGGTAGAGTGTCCCGGTCGGATTTAGTCAACCACTGCCTGGTAACCGGCAGCGTCCAGTAATCCATCCAGATCAGCCGGATTATTGACGGTCATTTTAACCATCCAGCCTTCACCATATGGATCGGAATTCACCAGTTCGGGTGCATTTGTAAGTGCAGGATTAAGTTCATTGATCGTTCCGCTTACCGGCAGAAACAGGTCAGACACGGTTTTAACCGCTTCAACGGTGCCAAAAACAGCACCCGCTTCCAGTGCTTTACCGATCGTGTCAACTTCCACATATACGATATCACCCAGCTCACGTTGTGCATATTCAGTGATGCCAATGGTGGCGGTAGTGCCGTCTAAACTGATCCATTCGTGGTCTTTGGTGTAGCGAAGATTAGCAGGGTAACTCATAATCAATGGTTTTGAGTTGCAAACCTAAGGAAAATCGGGAAAAGAAAAGGAAGCAGGCTGAAGTTAGGCCGATTATTTCACCGGAATATTTATGCCGTTCATGGCAAGATTTGCGCCATTGGTCGGGAAACGCTTTTACAGACGTATAACATGCCGTTATATTTGCCATTCAATTCACAAAAACCATTAATAATGAGAAAGTTAGTATTGATTTTTTTGAGCGCCTTTACCTTATCCTTTTCGGCTTCTGCTCAGAAAATATCAGGTGTGGTAAAAGATGAGCAAGGAAAAGGGCTCGAGAAGACAACCATCTCCCTGCTCCGTTCAAAAGATTCGACAGTAATTAAACTGGCCGTAACCGGCAAAGACGGCAGCTTTTCCATGGAATCTGCCGGAGGCAGTTACCTGGTCAGTGCCTCACATATCGGGTATACGACCCGGTATTCAGCGGTGTTTGACGCAAAATCGGATACCCGGATTCCGGAAATCGTACTGGAGAAAGCAGCTGCCAGTCTGCAGGG
>CAZLRY010000239.1:0-5548 GCA_964561675.1 uncultured Chitinophaga sp. | reverse complement strand
AACTGGTACAACGCATTGCCGCCGAAGTGGAAGACATTAAATCAGCCGGTCTCTTCAAAACAGAACGGATCATCGAAAGCCCCCAGGGGGCCGAAATCATCGTAAATGGGAAAACCGTCCTGAATTTTTGTGCCAATAACTACCTCGGACTCTCCAGTCACCCCAAAGTAATCCAGGCCGCACATGAAGCCATCGATAAAAGAGGGTACGGTATGAGCAGTGTTCGTTTTATCTGTGGCACCCAGGATATTCATAAAGAACTGGAAGAAAAAATTTCAAAATTTCTCGGAACAGAGGATACCATATTATATGCCGCCGCTTTTGATGCCAATGGCGGGGTGTTTGAACCCTTGTTTAATGAGCAGGATGCCATCATTTCGGATGCGCTGAACCATGCTTCCATTATTGACGGGGTTCGTCTTTGTAAAGCCCAGCGGTTCCGTTATGAGCACAATGATATGAACGACCTCGAAGCCAAACTGAAGGAAGCCGCCGGTTGTCGCAGCCGGATCATCGTCACCGATGGCTCTTTCAGTATGGATGGCACCATTGCCCGCCTGGATGAAATCGTGAAGCTGGCCGAACAGTATGATGCCTGTATCATGATCGATGAGTGTCATTCCTCCGGCTTCCTCGGCAAAACCGGACGGGGTACTCATGAATACCGTGGGGTGATGGGTAAGATCGATATCATTACCGGTACCCTGGGTAAGGCGCTCGGTGGAGCTTCCGGCGGATTCACGTCCGGTAGCAAAGCCGTAATTGAAATGCTGCGCCAGAAATCAAGACCTTATTTATTCAGTAATACACTGGCACCTTCCATCGTAGGTGCTTCTATTGCGGTACTTGATATGCTGACGGAGACTACCGAACTGCGTGATAAACTGGAATACAATACCAAATATTTCCGTTCCAAAATGACGGCAGCCGGATTCGATATCAAACCCGGTGATCATCCGATTGTACCAATTATGTTGTACGATGCGGTGCTGGCACAGACCATGGCCGCCAAATTGCTGGAAGAGGGAATTTATGTGATCGGCTTCTTCTTTCCCGTGGTGGCTAAAGGACAGGCCCGTATCCGGGTACAGCTGAGTGCGGCCCACGAACAGGCGCACCTCGATAAAGCGATTGCCGGGTTTACAAAGATTGGTAAAGAGCTGGGCGTCTTGAAGTAAGCACATCTCCGGACTTTATTTTTATTGGGACACTGGTAAAATTACGTGTCGGGGGATTCTACGAATGGCACTTATTACCTGTACTTATTTCATGTTTTTGGACGAAATAATACGTAGAAAGTTATGAAATGCAATTTTCGCAGACTACTTTCGTTCTAGGTTTATTGATATAAACTCTACCCGCCAATTCCTCTGGAATTTCCTTAATTAATTCTTGACCCGTATTACCCGGCTATAACCGGGAGTACCCAACTTTTTTAAAGAAGTATGAAAAAATTCTTTGTTTGTATCGTAACAGCGGCTGTAGTTATGTTTATGTTTAGTTCCTGTGCTGCCACTAAAAGGGATTGCCAGGGTAACAAACACTACCGGTTGAAAAACGGTATCTACCTTTAAGGAAAATCTGAGCAAAACGTATTTGAAGTCCCGGTTTAACCGGGACTTTTTATTTTTAAGAAAATATTGAACCATGAACTACCGGCTGATCATCCTGTTTTTCCTGATCCCTTTTTTTTCAAAGGCGCAGTCACCCGTCTTTCCTAAGGATTGGACCGGTAACTGGAAAGGGGAACTACAATGGTTCAAAACCGGCAATCCGGTACCGCAGAAAGTACAAATGGAACTGCGGATACAACCGGCAGACAGCAGCAATAAATACACCTGGAACCTCATCTACGGTACAGCAACAGCAGACAACCGCCCTTACTTCCTGCTGCCGAAAGACAGCAGCGGAATTCACTGGGTGATCGATGAAAACAATGGCATTATTCTGGACGAATATTGGATAGGTCATAAATTATGCGGCATGTTTACGGTAATGAATGCCACCATCATCAGTAAGTACTGGCTGGAAGGGGAGGAGCTGATCATGGAAATGCTCACCATTGGAGCCAAACCACTCGTCACAACAGGTAGTGGCAATAAGGATTCACCTTTAGTGGACAGTTATCGCGTCAATGGGTACCAGTTGGCCCGGCTCCGGCGGCAGTAATATTTTAAACAAACAAAACAAATAGGCTCCGGGGCGGTTAACTTTGTTCAAATTTTACGGTCGCCATGAAAAACGCCCTTATTTGCCTTTCCTTGCTGCTTGGATTATATGCCTGCTCGCCCAATAATGTAAAACAGGACGACAGTCTTGGTAAGTTTTTTACCGAAAACAAGGTGGAAGGATGTTTCGCCATCATGGACAATGCGTCCGGAAAGTTTACCGTTTTTAACCTGGGCCGTTACCGCGACAGCAGCTATCTCCCTGCTTCCACTTTTAAAATCGTCAACTCTCTGATCGGTCTGCAAACCGGTAAGATCGTCAATGACAGTATGATCATCAAATGGGATTCCGTAAAGCGATGGAAAGATGACTGGAACAAGGACCTGACCATGTATGAGGCATTCCGGGTATCCTCCTTGCCTTATTATCAGGAAGTAGCCCGCCGGATCGGCAAGGATACGATGCAACTTTGGCTTGACAGCCTTAAATACGGGGCTCAATACGACACCCAGAAAGTGGTTATCCGCGGTGCTGTCGACTCCTTCTGGATTAATAATAATTTGAAAGTAACACCGGATCAACAACTCGGCCTGGTGAAAAAATTATATTTTGATCAGCTGCCTTTTTTCAAAACCTACCAGGAAATGGTCAAACGGGCCATGCTTTTTGAAAACAATACCAATTACCGTCTCGGTTACAAAACCGGTCTTGGATACCGCGAAAATGGGAATATACTGGGTTGGGTCGTAGGCTGGGTGGAAGAAAACGGGCACCCTTATTTCTTTGTTTTAAATACAGAATCAACCAACCGCGATATTGAAATGACAAAAATACGGTTGAAAATCCTCAAGGATATCCTGAAGCAAATGGGTTTTTTCGAGGGAAAAATGTAAGAACCCCTGCTGAAACCGGCTACCGGCACTTGTAGCATGAATTTTGATTTCTTCCCGCATGAACTGGCAATTTCAATATAAAGAAGCCGTACTGCTGTTTATCGCGGCGGGGTTACTCCTGCTCCTTTTTTTGAACCTGCTCCGTTGGAAAAATAAAACCACCCGCAAAATCGGCGACCCGGCCCTGGTAAAACTCCTGATTACTTCTTTTTCCCAAAAAAGATTTGTCCTGAAATTTATCCTGGTCCTGCTGGCTTTCTCAGCGGGCATACTGGCAGTCATGAATCCAAGGGTGCCGGGTGACTCAGATAATAAAACCCGGAAGGGTATTGATATTGCCATCGCCCTGGATGTCAGTAAAAGTATGCTGGCTACCGACCTGGCTCCCGACCGCCT
The DNA here is from genome assembly GCA_964561675.1 of uncultured Chitinophaga sp. Taxonomy (GTDB): domain Bacteria; phylum Bacteroidota; class Bacteroidia; order Chitinophagales; family Chitinophagaceae; genus JJ008. Next base: position 2,090 of record CAZLRY010000239.1, on the reverse strand, counting down.
GGAAAGGGCCCGTCAGTTTATCGGTAAACTCATCCGGGAAATGCCAGATGACCGGGTGGCCCTGGTCCTTTTTGCCGGGAAAGCTTATCTACAGTTACCACTCACCGTGGACCATGCAGCTGCTTCCATGTTTGTTTCCAGTGTTACCACCGATGCGGTGCCTCAACAGGGAACCGTAATCAGTGATGCACTGCAAATGAGTGCCGGTGTATTCAATCCGGCTGATAAGCGGTTTAAAGCTGTTGTTTTGATTACGGACGGAGAAGACCATGATGCTGATGCGGTCAGTACAGCAACAGAACTGGCAGAAAAAGGGGTAATGATTAATACAGTTGGTATCGGCTCACCCGAAGGAGCTACTATTACAGAGCCTGGTTTGGGACAACCCAAGAGAGACCTGTCGGGAAATGTGATAGTCTCTAAACTGAATGAAGATATACTGAAAGAACTTGCCGCTGTAACCAACGGGGTTTATGTGCGCTTACAGAACAGTGAAGAAGCCATTGCTGTCATAAAAAAACAATTAGCGCAGATTGAACGCAAGGCTTATGGGGATGTGAGTCTGATGCAATTCACCTCCTACTATATATGGCTGGCCGCTGCCATGTTATTCCTCCTTTTGCTGGAGTTTGTTATTCCTGTCACTAAAAAAAGCCTGGCCGTATGAATAGATTAATATTGATCCTTTTTTGCTTACCGGTAATGGCCTTGCAGGCCCAGGACAAGCAACAATTCCTCCGGGAGGGAAATAGCTATTACCGGCAAAAGCAATTTGAAAAAGCGGAAGGGGCCTATCTCCGGGCCCTGAAGGATGACCCGTCCAGCAGCCGGGTTAAATTCAATCTGGCCAATACCCTGCAACAACTGGGTAAAAAGGAAGAAGCGCTGAAAGCTTTTACGGAACTGGCCGGCACCGTAAAAGAGAAAGAGATCAAAGCCGGTGCCTGGTACAATAAAGGGGTGCTGCTCAGTCAGCAGAAAAAGCTGGAAGAAAGTATTGATGCTTATAAGAACGCCCTGCGGCTGAATCCGGATGATAAAGAAGCCCGGGAAAATCTGCAAAAAGCGCTGCTGGAGCTGAAAAAGAAAAATCCGCCGAAAAAAGAGGAAAAAAAGGATCCTAAAAAGCAACAGCAGAAAAAGCAGCAACAGCCTAAAATGAGCCCCAAAGAGGCCGAACAGCGCCTGAAACTACTGGAACAAAAGGAAAAGGAATTAAATCAGCGGATGCAGAAAGAAAAATCAAAATCCGGGGGAAATCAGGCCAAAGATTGGTGAACCTGACTCCGGGTTCTTTGTTAGTTTTGCACTTATGCAAGTGTACTGTGCCTCCCTTACGCAATACCAGCGGCTGATCACCCGCGAAATCCGGATTGGTGATCTCCTCCTGGGAAATGGCCACCCGATCCGGGTACAAACCATGACCACCACCGATACGATGGATACCCTGGCTACCGTGGAACAAAGCATCCGTTGTATTGAAGCCGGTGCGGAACTGGTCCGGATTACCGCCCCCTCTATAAAAGAAGCGGAAAATCTCCTCCTGATTAAAAACGAACTAAAGCGAAGAGGCTATACCACCCCGTTGGTGGCCGATATCCATTTTACGCCCAACGCAGCAGAAGTAGCCGCCCGAATCATCGAAAAAGTAAGGGTGAATCCGGGCAATTATGTTGACAAGAAAAAATTTGAGCAGATCGACTATACCGATGCGGAATACGCGGAGGAAATCGAACGCATCCGGGATCGGTTTACCCCTCTTGTAAAAATCTGTAAGGAATATGGTACCGCCATGCGTATTGGTACCAATCATGGTTCGCTGAGTGACCGGATCATGAGCCGATATGGGGATACCGCAAATGGCATGGTGGAAAGTGCTATGGAATTCCTGCGCATTGCCCGCGGCGAAGCTTATCACAATATCGTGCTGAGTATGAAGAGCAGCAACCCCCAGGTGATGGTACAGGCTTATCGTCTGCTGATCAAAACCATGATGGATGAATTTGGCGAAGCTTATCCGTTGCATCTCGGGGTAACCGAAGCCGGAGATGGCGAAGATGGCCGGATCAAAAGTGCAGTGGGCATCGGCA
>CAZLRY010000238.1:0-5562 GCA_964561675.1 uncultured Chitinophaga sp. | reverse complement strand
CGGAAAAATATAAACGCTTATTCCATCTAATACCTCCCATACTTACTTACGTATATACTTAGATGGTTACTAACTTAGGTATTGATTCATTCACAACTTATCCACCCTCTTATGAGAAATACCTATTTGAAAGAGACCGTATGCCGTAGTCTGCGTACCACTTTTCTGACCGCTTTTGTAATCTTCAGCACACAAATCATTGCACAAAACGTGGTACTGTCTTCAGGCGGACAAACCGGCACTTCCGGTACCAACTGGAGTACCTCCGGTACCAACCCGGTTACCATTACAGCAACCGGTGCAGCCAGCATTAATACGAGTGTGATCACCGGCTACCTGAATGCGGGCACCAGTGTAATTGTGGTTAATAATAATGTGGGCACTACAGTAAACTCGAATATCAGTAAAACAAGCGGCGCCTCCGCTTCTCTTACACTAAAAGATATCGGCTATATCAAAGTCGCTGATAATATTACGATCAGTTCTTCTTCAAACGCACTGGATATCATCCTATGGGCGGACAGTGACAATAGTCAGGCAGGAGCTGTTTCCGATTTTCTCTATTGCGGTATCGGCACCACATTCACCTCAAATGGAGGTAAGATCGTAATGGCCGGTGGTCCAGACAACGGAAGTAATGGCGGGGTAAATGCCGACGGCATTCCGGATGGTTTTGCCTGGAATGGTTCCAATGATGTGCCCAGTGGGGCCAACCTGTACGGTGGACTGACTTTAGGTCCGCTTGCTGGTACCGGCACCGTAGTAAGTCTGTTAAGTAATGGCGGGGAAATCATCCTGCGCGGCTCCTCCAGTAACAATAATAGTTATCCGGGTGTCGCCTCCCAGGGCAATCTGAAAATAAATGCAGGTGATGGAAAAATCACGATGTATGGTAAATCCACCACCGGACATGGAGTGGAATTAACCTATGGAGCGGCACCGGCTATTGCGATCAGCTCATCGTCTGTCAGTATACCAGCCATCGATCTCAAAGGCACTACCACTGCTCCGGGATATGGCGGATTCTGGATGTCCAATAATGCAAATGGAAACATACTGGTACAGTCCACCGCTTCCTCCGGAGGTGGTATAACAATGGAAGGAACTTCTCCAAACGCAGGACTCTGGTTGGGTGTCAGCGGTACCAATATCACCACACAGTTTTTATCCCAATCCGGTACAATCACGCTGAAAGGAGATGGAGGCAGTAATAGCTCACTCCTTTTATACGGCGATGTATATGTGGGCAATCGTAAAGATGCCACTGCCGTACAAGGGATCACCCCGGCTGTTACCGGATCCACTGCTAATATATTGATCCAGGCCGATGACCAGTTTCAGTTCAGCAATACAGCTGCAAAAAATACCAACTTCAACAGTACCGGTTCACTGACCATTGAAGCCTATACGGCCGCTTATGCAGGCACCATCAGCTGGACAGGTAATACCGTATTTGGTTCTGGCTTCAGCAGTATCGTGCTGGGTGAATCAGCCGAAAATTATACGATCACTCAGAATACATCACTCACTTCCACAGGCAATATCACCGCCTATGCCAGTGATTACAATCTGTCCAATGGCATCGGACTGACTTCATCCGGAGCCGGTACAATTACCATCAACGCCCGCGGATCATTCAATACAGTGGGTACCACAAGGCGCAGTATCATTTCCGCCAATGGTAACATTAATGTATATGCGGATTCGGACGCGAGTGGAAATGGCCAGCTGGACATCGACTACCTCACATTCAATGCTGGTAGCGGAACCACCACACTGCGTACCGAAACCATGGCCTGGACCACCGCAGCCAGTACCGATAAACCGTATTTCAATGGGACCGGCGCCGTGGTGATTGAACCTTCTGATGCCGGCTTCCAGGGTCTATCCACTTCCTGGTTCTTCTTTGATCAGGATGCCAATGGTATCGGTGGAATAACGATTGGGAAAAGTGGCAATACCAATACCGTATTCAATGACCAGTCACTCACCGTAGCCGGACCAGTATCGTTTTATGGTACCATAATCACGATCAGTGGTACTATCAACACCAGTACCGGCGGAGCCAGCGGAGACGTCAGCTTTAAAGCCAGTGGCGATATTTTTCATACGGCCGGTTATGCCCTTACCACCAATGGTGGTGATGTGGTGTACTGGGCCGATGCAGATGGCAGCGGCGGCGGTCGTGTTGAACTCTTTTCGAATATCAGTACCAGCGGCGGTCACCTTTGGACAGGTGGCGGCAGCAGCAGCGAAACACAAAACGGACTGACCGTACCCACGGGTTATGCGCAGTCGGTGACCATTGATAAACAAGGTGTGCAGGTAAAAGGCATTACCATTAATACCAATGGCGGTACCATACGCATTAAAGGTGAAAGTAATGACAGTGGTAACGGGGACAATGACTTTGGTGTATCAGTAGTGAACAGCACCATTCAATCCGCGGCTGGTGATCTTTCGCTCTATGGTTCCACCCGGAATGACGTGAATGTCGGGGCCGGCCTGATCATCGGAACGGAGAACGGCGCAGTAGCCGCCACCGGGAATGTAACCCTGTCTTCCACATCGGGAAATATCTACCTGGAAGGAATATCCGCAGTCAATACGACCTATGTCTGGGCCCATGGACTGGCGCTCGTAAATTACTATGGCGATGATATCAGCATCTCCACCACCACGGGCAATATTACCAGCCTGGGTAATGCGCTTAGTTCTGCCGCATTCTCCGGTGAAGCCATGGGCTGGGTGGTTCAGAATTCCGCCACAAATTCCTACACCAGCATTACAACCGATGGAGGCGCCATCAGCATCAGTGGTACCAGCGGTAACAGCGGGGATGATTTCAGCCTGGGATTAAGAGCCAATAACATCGTGAATAATCTCCTGATCGGGGATGCCAACACCGGGGATGTGACCCTGAAATTCGGTGCCCTGCAAACAAACAGCGTGGCAACGACTGGCGTAACCGTTCTTGGTGGCGCCGGCGCATTGATCCTTGAGCCGTATGATGCGGACTGGGCGGCGAACTTTACCCTTCCTGATGAGTATACCGTCCGTTCAACCATTACCTCCTTACGGATCGGTAAAGCCACCAATACAAAAACAGTAACCACTGATATCGCTTTATCCGTAGTGGGTGCGGCCAGTATCTATGGTTCCACCATTACACTCAATCAAAATCTGGCTTCTACGGCTTCCGGAAATATCAGTCTGTATACCAATAGCCTCAGTATTGCCGTCACCAAAACAATCACCTCTTCGGGTAATCTCATCATTGAACCACAAACCAATGGTACCACAATCGGTATCGCCGGAGGGGCAGGTACACTTTCATTACCAGCAACCTATTTCAGCACTAATTTCAGCAATGGCTTTTCTGAAATACAGATCGGGAACAGCAATGCAGGGGCCGTTACCTTAGGCGCGGCAGTTACCCTTCAGGATCCGCTGCAGTTAATCAGCAGTGGCAACCTGGCACTCAATGAAATTCTGGAACTGGGTAGTAATAATTTTCTATTCAGCGGAAATACCATCGTACCCGCGCTGAATAAATTCGTTAAGACAAACGGAGTGGGCCGGTTACGTATCAGTGTGAGCAACGGAAGCAGCAAACTCTTTCCTGTTGGGGTGACCTATTATAACCCGGTTACCATTACCAACAATACGGGCAGTGCAGACATATTTTATACTACAGTTTCCACCGGTGTGTATACAGATGGTACACCCACTGGTACACTCTTTATTGCGGCCCCCCGGGTGGATCTCACCTGGAATATCGGCAATACGGGTGCTACCACCGGTGCCGGTGATGTAACACTTGATTTTGCCTGGAATGCCGCCAATGTAAACGGAACCTTTATGGCGCCGAAACTCCTGCACCACAATGGTGCTACCTGGGATATCCTGGGAGGTACGCCCACAGTTGATCTGGGTGCCGGTACACTCAGCTATACCAATTATTCCGGTAGTTTCTCTCCTTTTGCTATCGGCGAATCTAATTTCACCCTGCCGGTTACCTGGTTATCTTTTTCCGGAAAAGCCATTGGCAAAACCGTAGTACTGGATTGGGCAACTGCTTCTGAACAAAACAATCATCATTTTGAAATCGAACGCAGCAGCGATGGCATTCATTTTACGTCTATTGGAAAAGTAAATGCATCCGGCAATCCCGGTACAAATAACGAATACCGCTTTACCGATCTGAATCCATTAAACGGGGCCGCTTATTACCGCCTCAAACAAGTGGACCTGGATGGTAAATTCCATTACAGCATCATAATCAGCATCACCACTATCGAAGTCAATGGTTTCAGTATCTACAGCGAACCCGGCAGCGGCCTGATGACCTTAACTATTCCTTCTTCCGTCACAGGACTGGTGGATATCATCCTCTTTGATGGCCTTGGCCGCCAGCTGCAACAACAGCAGGGCGTTGCCGGTCAGCAACTGATCAGCCTGCGTGGCAACCAGTCAGGCGGAGTTGTTTATGTGAAAGTGTTGAAACAGGGAAGAGTGGTGTATACGGGAAAGGTGTTGCTTTAAAGTAGAAGCTACGAGATATAAAATACAATTTTTCATTTGTTAGTCTGATAGGTAGTGACCCCGCAGCAAGTTTGCTGCGGGGTTTTTTTTTGAGCATTTCGACTTTTAAGAAGAAAAGCAGGAAACCCAAATCCGACTTGTCCACCGTAGCCTTGGCGAAGGTGGAAGGGGTGGCATTATTATCCTTCGATACGACGCTGGTCGTTCTTCTTCTGCCCTGATAATTTACTTTGGCGTCTACTCCCCGCATATGGCGGGACAGGCAGGATGACACGAACATTTCGTTAATTAAGATTAAAAGTGGGAATCTTAGCCCCGAAGGGGTAATACAATTATAGCACGGAAATGAGAAAATGCCCACAGAGCCCCGACCTGCCGACCGTAGCCTTGGCGAAGGTGGGAGGGGTGACACAATTATTGACCGAGATTCTGAAAATACCCACAAAGCCCCGACCTGCTACACCTCACCCCAACCCCTCTCCTTCAGGAGAGGGGCTAAGAAGATCCCGTAAACCCCGGTGCCCCTTTCTATGATACCTTTTCAACTATAAACGACTGTCTGTGGACCACGGACCTTTCCCAATACAGACGAGGCCCGGAGGCCTCGTTGAGCGACCCACGTGCTTCTTCCTGCGTCGCCACAGGCGACATAATAAATCCCCGCAGCTAAAAGCTGCGGGGCAAGATACAAAGCCCGATACAAAAACCGCAGAGGACGCAGAGGGCGCAGAGAATACAGGGTTCCTAGCTCCGTGCCCTCCGTAGTGAAACGAAGGAGGGGCGCTCGAAATCGGAGCCCTGTCTATTAAACAACAGATCAGGCTACGAGTAGGACCCTAAAAACGAGATGCCGACCTTATTTTAGATACTTCTTTTAAGTAGGGGCTGTTGACTACTAACTACTAACTTCTAACTACCGACTAAAAAAAACCTTCCCCCTACTAGGGGTACACTCCCCTCCGGTTGTTATACTCCTAAACAGGATTTGGGCGTAGCTTTACACATAGCACCGGTACA
>CAZLRY010000237.1:3331-5576 GCA_964561675.1 uncultured Chitinophaga sp. | reverse complement strand
AAGGATCGAGCAGGGCCTTTGTTTTACTGATGGAGAGAAAGCCCCAGTCACGCATGTACTGATTAAAAGCGAAGGGTTTGTTTTCCCCGTATGGGCTGACCGATTTATCAGGATAGAAAGTAAAGCGGGACATTTCTTTGGTTCCCTTCAACTGCTTTTTCAGTTTCAGGTCATCAATATTGTCATTGCCATAGAAACCAATGGACCCGATCCGTACTTTATCTCCTTTATCCACGTAGATATTGAGGATATTAGAGTTGATATAAGTGGTGTCCGGCTTTTCCTCAATACGGACTTTTACATTGCGGAAACCTTTATCCGCAAAGTGCTTGGTCACTTTTTCATTCAGTTCGCGGCGGATATTTTCGGTAATGATGGTTTGTTTGGTCAGGGTGACTTTGCCAAGGATATCTTCTTCTTCCGACTTTTTAACCCCGTAGAATTTATAATTACCCAGTCGCGGACGTTCCTGCACAGCAATTTCGATCCACACTTTATCGTCTTCAATCCGCGTCACTAAGATCTGAACGTTGGCGAAAAGTTTCTGTCGCCAGAGGTTAGTAATGGCTTTTCCAAATATTTCCGCACCGGGATGTACAAATTTGTCACCAGGCTGAATATTCGCGATCGAGTAGACAATGGACGTATCGAGATAGCGGATGCCGGTGATGTTAACGCCACCGATGGTGTATTCTTTGGCAATACGTGCCGTGGTCCAATCAAGAAGTTTAGGATCCACAGAAGTGGGGTTGGTGGTATCCGGTGTTTCCTGTGCGTTTGCAGCGAAACCCGTAAGAACCGCTAACAGTACTATGATGCCAAACCGTTGTAAAAATCGTTGCATGTGTTATTGTTCTGGTCTCAGTCCCGGTATTCGGGAGTTTAATTAGTTTATTTTCCGCGATTTATAAAAATACCGCCATCTTGAACCGGCGGCAAATTAACGGTTAAAATCGAAAGTCTTTGTTAAAAGAAAGCCAGTCTTCCCTCAGGCCGGGGCCTTTGTTTCATCCAGCTGATCACTGGTTTTTCCAAACCTTCTTTCCCGGTTCTGGTAGTCCAGGATGGCCTCATACAGGTTTTCTTTCCTGAAATCGGGCCAGCGCACATTCGTGAAATACAATTCAGCATAGGCCAGCTGGTAAAGCAGGAAATTGCTGATCCGGAATTCCCCGCTTGTACGGATCATTAATTCGGGATCCGGAAACTCACTGGTACAGAGAAAATGCTGCAGGGTATCCTGGCTGATCTCCTCCACACTGAGTTTGCCTTGCTTCACTTCATGCGCAATATTTTTCACCGCATTCAACAGTTCCCACCGGCCACTGTAACTGAGGGCCATTACCAGGTTAAGTCCGGTATTGGGCCGGGTAATATCAAGCGCCTCATTGAGTTCTGTCCGTGCATAATCAGGAAGCATGCTCATATCCCCGATCACATGCAGCCGGATATTGTTCTTATTCAGGCTTTCCACTTCCTTACGTATAGTACTGACCAGCAGCTCCATAAGTCCGCTCACCTCATACTCCGGCCGGTCCCAGTTTTCAGTGGAAAATGCATAAAGGGTCAGGTATTCCACCCCCAGTTCCGCCGCGCCTTCCACAATATTCCGGACACTTTCCACTCCATGAAAATGGCCAAACAGGCGGTCCTCTCCCTTCTCCTTCGCCCACCGGCCATTTCCATCCATAATGATGGCAATATGCCGGGGCAGGCGGCTTTTATCTATTTTTTCGAGTAAGGCAGACATAAAAAAATCCCCATTAAACGGGGGCACGAAGGTACCGTCAATTTTTGGGATTCCCTCCTTTTTTAAAGGTAAAAGACCTAAAGAAGTAAGTACGAAGTAAGAAGTACGAAGTACGAGGAATGGCCGTAAAACGAGGAAAACTGGTTTTTTTAGCCTCAGGCACCTTAGTTGGGGCTGTTTCCTGACACCCGACAACTAACACCCGACACCCTTTCTAGTACCCCGAAGAAGTCGGGCATTTATACGATTGCAGGTTAAATGTAAGATGAAACATCGCCGTTACAAACTGGTCTTTTTGACGGCTGTTGCCTCTTTGCATCCCATCGGTTCCAATAGGGGTACCCAGTTCCCAGGAACGGTCGCTCAGTAATGCGGCATTGGAGGGACTGCCATCGGGATTGTTGGGAAAAGTGGCGGCGCTGACATAGGTTTTACTTACATCATCGAGGTAATCGGTATTGGTAAAGCGGTGCAGGACTTCAAAAGCAATATTCA
>CAZLRY010000237.1:0-3231 GCA_964561675.1 uncultured Chitinophaga sp. | reverse complement strand
TCATCGAGGTAATCGGTATTGGTAAAGCGGTGCAGGACTTCAAAAGCAATATTCATCTTGCTGTTGAGTGCATACTTGATGCCCCCGCCAAAGGGAATGCAGAGGGCCATCGTACTGTACGGCTTGCGGTCTGGATAGAGTGCACTGCCCTGTCCTTCGGTGCCCAGTGGACGTAAATAGATTTTCTCCCCGCGCAGATAGGCATAGGGATCGTAATTAAACACCCCGGCCCCGAAGGTGATATAGGGCGTAAAACTAAAGCCGGGTTCTCCGGGCATGAAACGGAAAAAGTTGAAATCACCCTGTAAAGTCAGTTCCCAGACCTTTGAATTGAAGCTCAGGTTACGGGTGGGCAATACCTTGCTATGCGTATTGTAAATATCAGAATAACCAAGCTGGGCAAAAGAAAGACCTACCCGGCCGGCGATATAATTACCAAAATTTTTGCGGAAAAAAACGGTGGCCGCAAATTTGGCCCTGTTGAGCCGGGCCTGTGTGTTGATGTCGCCAAAATAATGGGCAGCACCGGCACCAAATCCAAATTCTCCTTCCTGCACAACGGCATCCTGGGATTTAACGGTACCTGTTACCACACAGAGGGAAAGCACAAAAGCTAATATTTTCTTTTTCATAACTATAAAGGACGGGATTCAATAGAACGCTAAAATTAGCAATTTCTTGTAATCAGGACCTGGTTTAATTGCGTTTATCCAGTCCCCAGGTGAGTTTATTACGAAGCGTCTGAAGAAAATTATTCTCGCTGAGACGGACCAGGTTGATTCTGAAATCTTCTTTTTTTACGGCGAGCGTTACGTTTTTATGTACGATCTCACGGCGGGAGTCGAGGGCACAGATTATTTTATCGGTCCTGCTCTCCACTTCAAAGGAAATAATATTGGTATCGGGTACCACTATGGGGCGGACATTGAGGTTATGCGGGGCAACTGGTGTGATCACAAAACTGCCGGAGTCCGGGAAGACCACGGGACCGTTGCAGCTGAGTGAATAGCCGGTAGAACCGGTGGGGGTGGCCACGATCAGGCCATCGGCCCAATACGAGTTCAGGAATTCACCATTGAGATAGGTGTGGATCTTGATCATGGAAGCCACATCCTGTTTATGGATCGAAAACTCATTCATGGCATAGGGAATATTGCCAAAAAGCGGCATATCCGCATCCACATGGATCAGGGTACGGGAGTCGTTGACATAGGTGCGGCGGGCAATCGCTTTCACGGCTGATTTTACTTCATTACGGCCGATACTGGCCAGGAAGCCCAGCCGGCCGAAATTGATCCCCATAATGGAGATCTTTTTATCCCTTACGAGGGTAATGGTATCAAGCAGGGTGCCATCACCTCCGAGACTGATGATGAATTCAATTTCATCGGTCAGATCTTCGGATAATTGAAAGGTCTTGGTCTCAGCCGGAATGCGGATATCCGTCTTTATCTGTTCGTAAAAGGGCTGGTAGATCACGGGTTCGATCTGCATCAGTTCCAGTTCGTCAAAGAAAAGCTGTACTTCTTCCTTATGCTCTGCATCAAATATCCTGCTGTAAATCGCTGCCTTCATGTTAGAAAATAGACTTTCTGTGTAAATATAATCCGTTTTGGCCTAACTGGTTGAAGCTATACTCAAAGCGGAGGATCACATCATAGAAGGTAACGATATCAATACCGATACCGGCGGAGTGCAGGAGTGTATTGCTGAGTGCATTTTCGCCAGGCTGCGGATTGTGGACATAGCCGCTGTTCCCATACAGTTTTCCATAAACCCGGAAGGGAATCATATCGGCCGTACCCCGTTTGTTTTTCGGTATACGGATCGAAAAGTTGAGAAATTCCCGGGCAAACGTGGCTTTCAGGTATCCGCCGGCCACGCCGTCTATCACATAATACTCATAGCCTTGCATAAACACATCACCGTATCCGAGAAAACGGGTGTTGAAATAGGGTTGTTTAAACGGAGCTTTTATACCGGCAAAGGCAGAAAGGGACAAAAACGATTTTGGCGAGAGGTGCCAGCTTCCAAGTCCTTTTAACTGAAGCTGCCAGAGATTATTGGTGCGGTTGATGCCGCTTTTCCGGAGCATGATATTGGCCGCATATCCTTTCGTAGGGTAAGGGATATAATCCACATTGTAATAGGTCATGTTATAATAAATCTCGGGAAAACGCAGCCTGTTCCGCCCAGCTTTGAAGTAGGAAGGGTTCAGTTGCACAATTGTGTCTTCCACTTCTTCACTGGTGTACCCGACACCGATACTGTGGCGGGTATTGATGGCGCGGCGGTAAGTAAGTTCGGCCTGTGTATTCACAAAACTGCGGACATAGCGGTCATTGTCCTTCAGAAATACCTGTTTATCATCAATGGTATTGTAATTGAGTTCCCGGTTTTTGCCCATGGCAAAATTGAACCGCATGCCCCATTTCATCGCTTTATCGATATAGAGGCGGTCATACCCGAGAGATAACTGCTTGGTATAACCGGAAACCAGCCAGAGACGGAGTTTATCATTATTACCGGTTGCATTATTATACAACAATTTGGCGCCATAGTTCACCCTGGAGAGACTGGCTTTTTGTTCCACCAGCCATTGGTTCAGGTTCCGGTCCACCGGTTTAAAATACGGAAGGGGGAAAAGGTACCATCGTTCCTTTACAGACACATCAATATCGATCACATTTCCGCGAAAGCCTTTGGCCGCCACCAGTACGGAGTGGAAAAGCGTCGTGTTCATGAGCTGGCGTCGGGCATCTTCAAATTTTTTCACCAGGTCGGAAAGCGAGTAGGCATCACCGGTACGAACCGGAATTTCGCGGAGAATGATCGGGTCACGGGTTTTTTTATTGCCGGTAATGAAAATGTTCCCGATAATGTACTTAGCCGCGGACGGGGCCACGCTGGTATCGGCCGGCATATCCGTCAGGGAGGCCAGCTGAGCACAGAGACCATTACAGATCAGCAATGCCAGGATCAGCGCAGGGTAATATTTTTTTAGCTTGCTCAAAAAAAGATTTCCTGTATCTACATTAAAATACAAGTGAATTCAATGCTGTAAAATACGGGTAAATGGGATCAGAACTTCAGATAATTCATCAGGTTGTCGTAATTGCTCTTCAATTCGTTCGTATACAGTTCTTCCCCGAAAAAATATTTCACATTATACTCATACCGCTGGAAAGTGGCAATAATGTCGGACACTTCCGGTTTATTGATCCGGATGGT
>CAZLRY010000236.1:0-5581 GCA_964561675.1 uncultured Chitinophaga sp. | reverse complement strand
GTTCCTGGAGTCAGTTGAAGCAGAATGTAACTGGTTATTTCGGGGTAGGATCCGCCTTGCAGACGATGGAAAAGAAAGGGAAACTGCTGCAGCTGCAGAAACTGTATCATCAGTCGCTTTTCTTCCGCACATTGCTGGACAACTGTGAGATGGCTATGATGAAATCCTTCTTCCCATTGACGGCCTTCCTGGCGCAGCACAAGCAGTTTGGTGAGATCTGGCAGATGATCTATGACGAATATGAACTGACCAAACAATATCTCTTCAAGATCACAGGAAATAATGAACTGATGGCGGATTATCCCGTAGAGCAGGCTTCTATCCAGATGCGGGAACGGATTGTATTGCCGCTGGTCACCATCCAGCAGTATGCACTCACCCGGATCCGCGAGCTCGATGAACAGGGGGCGCCGGCCGCCATGAAAGAGACCTATGAGAAGCTGGCGATGCGCTGCTCATTCGGGATTATCAATGCGGGAAGGAATTCGGCGTAAAAAAGCAAAAATCTGCTCAAAGGGCTATTTTTGCACCCTAATTTACTACTATGAGTAAAGTCAAAGTCGGACTGGTACAGATGACCTGTTCCAGTGATAAACAAGCCAACCTGGCTAAAGCCATTGAAGGGGTCAGGAAAGCCGCTGTGGATGGCGCACAGATCGTTTGTCTGCAGGAGTTGTTCACCTCCCTCTACTTCTGTGATGTGGAGGATTATGAACATTTCAAACTGGCCGAACCTATTCCGGGGCCTTCTACGGACACCTTACAGCAGGTAGCCGGAGAGCTGGGGGTGGTGATCATCGCTTCCCTGTTTGAGAAAAGGGCACAGGGATTATATCACAATACCACGGCGGTGATTGATGCTGACGGATCCTACCTCGGCAAGTACCGGAAAATGCATATTCCGGATGATCCGGCCTATTACGAGAAATTCTATTTTACCCCGGGCGATCTGGGTTATAAAGTGTGGAAGACAAAATTTGCCACCATCGGTATCCTGATCTGCTGGGATCAATGGTATCCGGAAGCAGCGCGTATCACAGCCCTGATGGGAGCAGAGATCCTTTTTTATCCTACCGCGATCGGTTGGGCCACTGCGCAGGATGAAGCTACGAATACAGAACAGTACGGGGCCTGGCAAACGATACAACGGAGTCATGCCGTGGCCAATGGCGTGCATGTGGTGAGTGTGAACCGGGTGGGGCTGGAGCAAAATGGTGCTATGAAATTCTGGGGTGGATCCTTTGTTTCCAATCCGTTTGGAACAATTCTGTATAAAGCCTCACATGACCAGGAAGAAATAAAAGTACTTGAACTGGATTTAGCAAAGACAGATCAGTACAGAACGCATTGGCCGTTCATGCGTGACAGAAGGATCGACTCGTACCAACCCATTACCAAACGCTACATTGACGAAGACTAATGACACAACATACACCGAAAGATCTGGGATACTACTTCCCGGCAGAGTTTGCCCCACATACAGCTACATGGTTAAGCTGGCCACATAAGGAAGCTTCCTGGCCCGGAAAGATCCATACCATTTACCCTTCCTATGCAAAGTTTATTAAAGAGCTTACTAAAGGAGAAAAGGTAAATATCAATGTGGCCAATGAAACGATGAAAGCGTTTGCCATTGGGCATTTACAGCAGGAAGGAGTGGATCTCAGCAAAGTGGAATTCTTTTTCCATCCTACCAATGATGCCTGGTGCCGGGATCATGGTCCGGCTTTTCTGATCAATCCATCATTGGATATTAAAAAAGTGATCGTAGACTGGGACTATAATGCCTGGGGTAATAAATATCCTCCTTACGATCTGGACGATGTGATTCCAACCCTGATCGGCCAGCATTTCAATATTCCGGTGTATAATCCGGGTATCGTTATGGAAGGTGGTTCGGTTGAATTTAACGGAAAGGGTACAGTGATGACATCCACCGCCTGTCTGCTCAATCCAAACCGCAACCCGCATCTGAACCAGGGCCAGATTGAAAAATTTCTCTGTGATTATTATGGCATGGAGCAGGTATTGTGGGTGGATGAGGGCATTGTGGGGGATGATACCGATGGACATATAGATGACACCGTCCGTTTTGTAAATGAGGATACCGTGATCACAGTGATTGAAGAAGATAAGAATGATGAGAACTATGAGCTGTTGCAGCATAATCTCCGGCAGTTAACCGGCATGCGTTTACTGAACGGGAAGCAACTCAATATTATTGAATTGCCGATGCCCGAAGAACTGATCTATGAGGATCAGCGACTGCCTTGCTCTTACGCTAATTTTTATATTGCGAATAAATCGGTTATTGTTCCCACTTTCCGGTCTGACCGGGACGAGAAGGCCCTGCAGATCATTCAGTCCGCATTTCCCGGGAGGGAAGTGGTGGGAATCGATTCCACGGATATTATCTGGGGACTTGGCAGTTTTCATTGTTTGAGTCAGCAGGAGCCGGCGTGTGAGTGATGTGAGTGCTGTGAGTGCTGTGAGTGCTGTGAGTGCTGTGAGTGCTGTTGGAGTTATCTCCAACAGCTGATGAGTGTCGTTGGTGAGAACACCAACGATCATGTTGGTGAGAACACCAACTGTCATGTTGGAGATAACTCCAACATGAAAAAGCCCCCTGTGGAAACAGGGGGCGGCTAACGATTGCTTGCCACTTAGATAATTCAACCGGTTGGCCGGTTATATGTTGTTAAGTGTTGGTGTTATCACCAACACTCTTTGTTGGTGTTTTCACCAACAAATATGATCAGAAGGAATAGATTGCTGCGATCAGGAAGCTGGCAGCGGATTTAGTACCAATCCCATCCTTATCAATAAAGAGTGCGTTATTGTTGGCATTGTCCACTCTCAGTTCAGGTATGAACGTAAACCCTCCGGTTTTGAAATTAGCGGATAAGGTGGTGGCGAAAATACTTCCTCCTTGTGTTGCTGATGCAAAAGGTTTGAGCTGGTCTTTATCGCTGAAAAGTTCTCCGCGGAGTGTAAGACCAAAAGCCGGAGTGGGATCTACATTCAGGTACAGGGCTGCACCACCCCAGGTAAATGCTTCGGTGTTTTTAGTGCCATCCCATAATTTGGTATTGTTGGAAGTGGCATTGAAACCTACATTGAACTTGTCAGAGAGTTTGGCAGTGAGGACCACATCAAACTGACTGGTTTTTGACGTATCAGGATTCTGACCGCCAACATAGTTCAGGTAAAACTTTACATTGTCGGATGGGGCAAATGAATACTGTGCCAGGAAAAATTTTTTGTTGATCTGGTCGGAAGGCGGAATACGGAAATCGGTAGCATTGGCCACACCCACCATGAAACTATGTTGTCCGGCACTGATATCGGCTTTCAGGCCGGTATGGGAGAAAGGACCATTGGTAAACATATAACTCATGCTGTAATTCCGGTTCAGCTGGGGATCCAGCAATTCATAGCCAACATGCGTTCCCCAGGTTCCCATGGTGAATTTCAGCCACTCGGCGGGTGAATAACTCACATAAAGTTGTTTTACAGCCTGTGTGATTCCGTCATCCGTATAGGCAAAATCTTTGGCCCTGGGTCCAAAACCCAGATCGGCAACGGCACTTACTTTATCGCCTTTATGTTCAAATTTGACACTGGCCATTCCCAGTGAGAAAGCATTGTGGGTCTGGGTAAAACTGGTCAGACTGTTTGCCTTGGTTTTAGCAAAATCCAGCTTATAATAGGCGTCAACAGACCCGGTGATCGTCAGCGCAGGTTCATTGGAAGGGGCGGCGACGGCCGTATCCACGGTTAAAGCAGCGGTTTGCGCGACAGAAATGGTGCAGGAAAGCAGGCCGAGGGCTGCCACAAAATATTTTCGTAACATTGTATTACATTTTTGATGTTAAGAAAAGGGCACAGCAGGGATAAACTTTTGCGAGAAGGTTATCCCATTCATGCAGTGCCTTTTTCGATTTAAGGTTGTCTTAGTGATTTGCTTTTTCTTCTACGGTTCCGTTATTGTGAACCAGTAAATGACCTTGCATATATTTTTCATCGTGCTGGGAAGCATCCAGTCCTTCTTCTTCTTCGAGTTCACTCACGCGAAGGGGAACCACAAAGTTGATGAATTTGAAGATACCGAATGAAACCACAAAGCTGTAAACGGCTACAATGGCCATTGCTTTCAGCTGGATGAAGAAGAATTCAGGATTACCATAGAACAATCCTTCCGGACCGCCTTTGATTCCGTGTGCGGCTGTGCTGGCGAATACACCAGTGAGCAACATACCTACGATACCACCTAAACCATGACAGGGGAATACATCGAGTGTATCATCCAGTTTGGATTTTTGTTTGATACTAACCGCGATGTTAGATACGAGTGCACCAACCAGACCGATAATAATACTCTGCTGGATGCCTACAAATCCTGCAGCTGGCGTAATGGCAACAAGACCAACCACCGCACCGATACAGAATCCAAGGACAGAGGGCTTTTTACCTTTGATTACATCGAAGAACATCCAACCGAGACCAGCTGAGGCCGCAGCGGTGGTAGTAGTTCCAAAAGCATTTACCGCCAGGGAGGTAGCACCAACTGCAGAACCCGCGTTGAAGCCAAACCAACCGAACCAAAGTAAACCGGTTCCGATCAGTACATACGGTACGTTTGCAGGTGGAATTTCTTTTTGTTCAATATGTGATCTTCTTCTTTTCAAAACGATTGCACCAGCGAGGGCGGCGCAACCGGCGGTGATATGTACAACCGTACCACCGGCAAAGTCCCAGGCACCCATTTTGGCGAGGAATCCTTCCGGATGCCAGCTCCAGTGTGCTACCGGTGCATACACCAGCAGGGAAAATAATACAATGAAAAGCAGGTACGCCGTAAAACGGATACGCTCAGCTACCGCACCTACTACCAGTCCCGGAGTGATGATGGCGAACATCAATTGAAAAAAGGAGAAGAGCGACAAGGGAATAGTGTTAGCCAGTGGCCAGGCAGCACCGCCTTTCACCCCCTGGTAAAACGCATAGGTTTGAGGGTTGCCGATAAATCCGTTAATGGACTCACCAAAAGCAAGACTAAATCCGCATACCACCCAAAGTACACCTACCACACCGGCAGCCACCGTACTTTTAATCATCGTGGAGATTACATTTTTGCGGTGAACCATTCCTCCGTAGAAGAAGGCCAGACCGGGTGTCATCAGAAACACGAGGGCTGTGGAAACAAGCACCCAGGCAATATCAGCAGAACTGTATTGGGGGTCATTGGGGCCCGGCACATAATCGGCCGTGGGCTTAATAAACATGGCAAAAATGGCAACAGCAACCAGAACGACGAATGGCAAGATTTGTTTTGCTTTTCTTTTACTCATGAGCTAGGTTTTTAGTTAAACATTAAAATAATCTACTATGTTAGCCTTATCAGGTTAAAAATAGAAATAAAAGCTCTTAACGCGTGTTAGTTTTAATCAATATGTTAATAATTATTAGAAAAAGTTGAAAAAACGTGGTGTTTTGGTTTAAAAACTAATAATTATTAAAATATGTAATATGAATTTAGGCGCAGACTGGTAAGAATGAGTAATGAGTAATGAGTAATGAG
>CAZLRY010000235.1:3575-5581 GCA_964561675.1 uncultured Chitinophaga sp. | reverse complement strand
AAAAAGAGATTGTAAAACATACCCAGCCAGTAGAGCCGGATATTGTCACGTAAGCTGATTGGGAGCCGGATGTTGCTGAAATAAACCTGCAACCGGATGGCGGAGACCAGTTTGGAAAGAACGAACAAGAGCAGTGCCGGCAAGCCGTAAAACCAATCTGCCTGCGTGAGCAATTTCCGGGCCTGGCCAATATCAACTTTTCCTGAAATATACCAGATACAGGCTCCGGACACCACTATTTTAAGTGCTAACTTGAGCCAGCGGAAACGGGATGTTACCTGATGCATAATGGTTGATATGATTGCAAGTAAACTTAAAAAGATGACAAAACGAATTCTGAGCGGTTTGCTGATTTTATGTACAACAACGATTTCAGCCCAGGAGATTACGCTGAAGGCCGGATTACGCATCACCCATAGTCAGAAAATCAAAAAAGGGACCTATCAACTGGATGCGCCTGCTGATACCAGTCTTTCATTAATTCTCATTGAAGGGAATAACCTGATCATTGATTTTAACCAGGCAGAACTGAAAGGAAGCAATGGGAAAATGCCGGATGCTTTTTTTGGCGTTGCGCTGCTGATCCGGAATGCTAAAAAAGTCACTATCCGCAATCTGAAAGCCAATGGCTACAAAGTGGCTTTGCTGGCGCGGAATGTGGAACAGCTCACCCTGGAAAATTGTGACTTCAGTTATAATTACCGGCAACACCTCAACAGTACCCAGGAGAAAGAAGATATCTCCGACTGGATGAGCTATCATCATAACGAAAAAGATGAATGGTTGCGGTATGGAGCGGCGATGTACCTGCGGAATTGTGATAAAGCGGTTGTGAAGGGTTGCAGGGTTACCGGCGGACAAAACGCACTCATGATGACCGGTTGTGACAGTGCGTTTATTGCAGGAAATGATTTTTCGTTTAACTCAGGTATTGGTATTGGAATGTATCGTAGCAGTGATTGCAATGTGGTGAATAACCGGCTCATCTTTAACGTGCGTGGATATAGTCATGGGGTATATAATCGCGGACAGGACAGTGCCGGTATCCTGGTATTTGAACAATGCAACAACAACCTGTTTTTATACAACACGGTAACACATGGGGGCGATGGTTTTTTTCTGTGGGCCGGTCAAACCACCATGGACAGCGGAGAAGGCGGATGTAATGATAACTGGCTGTTTGGGAATGATTTTTCTTATGCGCCAACGAATGGTATAGAGGTCACGTTCAGCAGAAATAAAATCCATCATAATATTATCAGGGAATGTGATCATGGTATCTGGGGCGGCTATAGTTACCGTTCACTTATACAGAATAACCTGTTTGACAATAACCGAATTGGTATTGCCATTGAGCATGGACAGGAAAATATAATTATGGGAAATGAATTCAGCAATAATAAAGAAGCGATAAAAATATGGGCCAGGAAATCACAGCCTGCTGATTGGGTATATGCGCAAAAGAGGGATACCCGGAGTCATGGGTTTTATATCGGGCATAATTATTTCCGGAAGAACCGTAAGGCCTGGAATTTCACGTTGTCTGATAGTATTACCATTACAGATAATTACATCGATAATGATAATCCCAACTGGATTTTAACGGATAGCTCAATACGTAATTGGGGGGACTATTATAACAACGATACAGCTTCCAGGCCAATTATCAGGGAAGTGCATGTATTGTGGCCGGACAGATTTCTCCAGGTTAAAAAGCCCTCCGGGCGAATCCCAGACAGTGCACTGTCAGGACGAAAAAATATTCTCATTACAGAATGGGGCCCCTACGATTTTCGCAGTCCCATTATCTGGAATACCAATCCCACGGATACATCCGGGCTGATGCAATTTGATATTCTGGGTCCTTCCGGAAAATGGAAGATCAGAAAATATTACGGTGTGGTGGGGGTATCCGCTGTAAACGGGGAGGTCCCAGCAAAAATTACTGCCCGGAAAGGGAGCGGTGAGCGGACAGATATCCTGATCGAACTGGAATATACCGGGCA
>CAZLRY010000235.1:0-3475 GCA_964561675.1 uncultured Chitinophaga sp. | reverse complement strand
GTAACCTGGGATGACGCTGTAAGAGTGTACCTGGATGGCAAAATAATCCTGGACGAATGGGAGCCTTCCAGGTATAGTTTTGATGAGTCACCCAATCGAAAAATAAAATTGCATCTATCTGGAAATCATAATTTTAGAGTTGAGCATGTGGAACTGAACGGCTTTGCCACCCTGGCAGTTAAGCTCCGGAAACTGGATTAATCCACAGCTGGGGAAAAGAGTTTCTCCACAAGGCCTAAAATTCTTTCATAAGTATTTGGAAGGTATAGCCTTCGCCCTTACCTTTGCACTCCCAAAAGAAAATTGGGTTTTTACACATGTCTCAGCGAATCAGAATCAAATTACAGTCGTACGATCACAACCTGGTAGATAAATCTGCAGAAAAGATCGTCAAAACGGTACGTAGTACCGGAGCCGTGGTAACAGGTCCAATTCCCCTGCCTACCCGCCGGAAGATATTTACGGTATTGCGTTCCCCGCACGTAAATAAAAAGAGTCGTGAGCAGTTCCAGCTGGCTACGCATAAGCGTCTGCTGGATATTTATACTTCATCCAGCCGTACGGTGGATGCCCTGAGCAAGCTTGACCTGCCCAGTGGTGTGGAAGTAGAGATCAAAGCGTAGTACCCTGTGTGCTGTGCAGATCCAACTTAGTTCTTATAATTTGTATTTAAGTAATTGCTATTCTCTCAACTGGAATTCCGCATGCTAACCGAAGGGCCCTCCTTCGCTGAAGCTTTGGAAGGCAAGGAAAAGAGCTCTGGCTTATAAACATAAAACAAGCCATTCAGGGTTTGTTTACCGCTGGTACTTCCCCATAAAGGAAAAGGTCGGTGGCGAACGGGGATTGACCCTTCGAAAAGTCAGGTGACGCGCCGTCTCCTGATACTCCGAAGAATGTCCCAATAACCTTGAGGCATAAAATCACAAACATGAAAGGTATTATTGGGAAAAAAATTGGGATGACCAGCATCTTCGATCCCTCAGGTAAGCAGACGGCCTGTACGATCATTGAGGCCGGTCCCTGTGTAGTGACCCAGGTTAAGACGATTGAGTCTGACGGTTACAACTCGCTCCAGCTTTCTTTTGGCGACAAAAAAGAAAAGCACTCCACTAAATCAGAAGTGAACCACTTCGCCAAAGCGCAAACCGCTCCAAAGCGCTTTACAAAAGAATTCAGAAATTTTTCGATTGAAAAAAATATCGGTGAAACCGTAACCCTCGACATTTTCGCAGAAGGCGATAAAGTTGAAGTGGTTGGTACCACAAAAGGTAAAGGTTTCCAGGGTGTGGTTAAACGTCATGGTTTCCATGGTGTTGGACAGCAGTCACACGGTCAGCATGACCGTCAGCGTGCTCCGGGTTCACTCGGTAACTCCTCTGATGCGAGCCGTGTAATGAAAGGAGTGCGTATGGCCGGCCGTATGGGTAATGACCGCGTGAAAATGAAAGGGCTGAAAGTGGTGAAAATCTTTGCTGAAAAGAATTACATCCTTGTCAGTGGTTCCGTACCGGGTCATATCGGTTCAATTGTTTTAATTCAGAAATAATTCATTACCCGCCGGGGGTGATTATCCCGGGTGAGTCAATAAATACCAGAAAATGAAAGTCGAAGTTTTAAATACGAAAGGTACAGCAACAGGCAGATCAGTGGAACTGCCGGAGGAGATCTTCGGAGCAGAGCCTAACAATCACGTAATCTACCTGGCTGTTAAACAATACCTCGCCGCCCAGCGTCAGGGTACACACAAAGTAAAGACCCGTGCTGAAGTACAGGGTGCCAGCCGTAAACTGCACCGTCAGAAAGGTACCGGTGGAAGCCGTAAAGGTAATATCCGTAACCCTTTATATAAGGGTGGTGGTACGATCTTCGGTCCTAAGCCGCACGCGTATGATTTCAAACTGAACCGTAAGGTAAAAGACCTGGCCAAGATCTCTGCGCTGAGTTATAAAGCAAAAGAGAACGCGATCATGGTAGTGGAAGATATCAATATGGATGCCCCGAAGACCAAGAGCTTCATGGACATCATGAGCAGCCTGAAAGTAGCCGATAAGAAAGTCATGTTTGTGCAGCCGGAATATAATGACAATGTGGAATTGTCCCTGCGCAATGTACCTTCTGTGCTCGGTATGTTGTTGAGCGATATCAACACGTACGATATTGTAAATTCAGAAGTGCTGATCCTGACAGAAAGTGCGGCAAAGATTTTCGCCGATGATGAGAAAGCAGAAGCTTAATCAAACTCCGGCAATCATCCTTCGGCAGATTAAGGATGACATCCTTCGGCAGGCTCAGGATGACAAAAACAAGAGCTTATTACAAACAAATAAATTGAATTCAGATGAAACTTTCTGAAGTACTGATAAAACCGATTTTAACTGAAAAAGCAAATGCCCAGCAGGACAAACTGCGCCGCTATGCTTTTAAAGTAGCCCGCAAAGCAAACAAGCTGGAGATCAAGAAAGCGGTGGAAACTTTTTACGGGGTAACCGTAACAGGAGTGAACACGGCCGTGGTTCCAGGTAAAAGCAAAAGCCGTTTCACCAAATCTGGTGTGATCTCTGGTCGTAAACCGGCTTACAAAAAAGCGTTTGTAACGGTAGCAGAAGGAGAGAATATCGATTTGTATTCGAATATTTAACCCTTGCAGTCTCCTTCGCTGAAGCTACGGAGACCACGTAATGGCAAACAACCGCCGCGAAGTGTTGGAATAAGAAATTATAAAAGAGAATTTTAAAATGGCATTAAGAAAATTTAAACCCGTTACAGCCGGTACCCGTTGGAGAATTGGTAATGCTTATGCAGAAGTTACCACCAACGTACCTGAAAAGACCCTGGTGGAAGCCAAGCCCCGTACCGGTGGTCGTAACTCTTCTGGTCACTTATCCATGCGTTACAGAGGTGGTGGTCATAAGAAGAAATACCGTATTATCGATTTTAAAAGGAATAAGGAAGGCGTTGCAACAGTTGAATCTATCCAGTATGACCCGAACCGTACAGCCTTTATCGCCCTGCTGAATTATGCAGACGGTGAGAAGCGTTATATCCTGGCCCCACAGGGTCTGACAGTAGGTGCGGTAGTTGAAAGCGGACCTACGGTTGCTCCTGAAGTGGGTAATGCACTTCCGATGAAGAACATGCCCCTTGGTACCAACGTACATAATATTGAAATGCAGCCCGGACAGGGTGGCAAACTGGCCCGCAGCGCAGGATCTTCTGCCCAGCTGACCAACAAGGAAGAAAAATACGCGATTCTCAAAATGCCTTCTGGTGAGCTGAGAAAAGTACTGATCAACTGTTGGGCAACTGTAGGTGTGGTAAGCAACAGCGACCACAGTCTTCAGAGCATGGGTAAAGCCGGTCGTAACCGCTGGAAGGGTATCAAACCCCGTAACCGTGGTGTGGCGATGAACCCTGTAGATCACCCGATGGGTGGTGGTGAAGGTAAAGCTTCCGGTGGTCAGCCCCGCAGCAG
>CAZLRY010000234.1:0-5594 GCA_964561675.1 uncultured Chitinophaga sp. | reverse complement strand
AAATGTTACAACCGAAAAGAACGAAGCACAGGAAAATGCAGAAGGGCCGCATGAAAGGCGATGCCAAAAGAGGTACTACAATTGCATTTGGTTCTTATGCTTTAAAAGCACTGGATCAGCACTGGATTACTGACCGTCAGATTGAGGCGGCCCGTCAGGCGCTCACCCGTGAAATGAAAAGGGAAGGTAATGTATGGATCCGCATTTTCCCTGATAAACCAATTACCCGTAAGCCCCAGGAAGTAAGGATGGGTAAAGGTAAAGGTAACCTCGAATTCTGGGCGGCCGTGGTTAAACCCGGACGTATCATGTTCGAAATTGATGGAGTAAGTGAGCAGGTTGCACGTGCCTCCCTGGCCCTGGCTGCCGGTAAACTGCCGATCAAAACAAAATTTATTGTGCGTCGTGACCTGGTTACCGCATAATCATTAATAAATCGTACAGCGATGTCAAAGAAAGCAGAATTCGTAAAAAGCATTCATGGAATGAATGAGCAGGACCTGAAGGCCCGTCTCGAAGAAGACAAACAACGCCTGAAAAAACTGGAGTTTGCCCATGCGATTTCTCCCCTGGAGAATCCCATGACCATCCGCGGTCTTCGCCGTGAAATTGCCCGGCTCCAAACTGAACTGAAGTTAAAGCAACAGCAAGCATAATTAGTCTGAAGTCCGGAAAAGGGAGTCGGGAATCGACTCAGACAGCCGGTCGTCTAAAAAAAATAAAATGGAAGCAAGAAATTTAAGAAAAACCAGGATTGGTGTGGTAACCAGCAATAAAATGGCCAAGACCATTACCGTTGCGGTAGAAAGAAAAGTAAAGCACCCTATCTATGGTAAGTTCGTAAAGAAAACCACCAAGTTCCATGCGCATGATGACAAAAACGAATGCAGCATTGGTGATTTAGTGAAAATCATGGAAACCCGTCCGCTGAGTAAAACGAAGCGCTGGAGACTGGTGGAAGTGGTAGAGAAAGTTAAGTAAGGAGAAAGCTACGAGCCGTGAGTTACGAGTCACGGGACGTAAGGATTAATAAATGTTTTAACTGCTCGCAGCTCAACGCTGAGAGCTCAAAGCTTAAATAAAATGATTCAGCAAGAAAGCCGGTTAAATGTAGCGGACAACAGCGGTGCCAAAGAGGTACTTTGTATCCGTGTACTCGGTAACAGCGGTCAGCGCTATGCCCGGATTGGCGACAAAATCGTAGTTACGGTAAAAGACGCTATTCCCCAGGGTGGTATCAAAAAAGGTACAGTGGCCAAAGCGGTAATTGTACGTACCACCAATAAGCTTCGTCGTAAAGATGGTTCTTACATCCGTTTTGATGACAACGCGGTTGTGATCCTGAACCAGTCTGATGAGCCCAGGGGTACCCGTATCTTCGGCCCGGTAGCCCGTGAGCTCCGTGATAAAGGCTATATGAAGATCATCTCACTGGCTCCCGAAGTATTATAATTGATAAAAGGGTAATACCCATTAATGCAAGATAAAATGAAAGCAAGATTTAAACCCAAGTATAACATCCGTAAAGGCGACAGCGTGGTGGTGATCACCGGCGATGATAAAGACTTATCTAAACCCCGTACGGTAAAAGAAGTACTGCTGGAAAAAGGTAAAGTGATCGTGGATGGCGTGAACATCATTACCAAACACACCAAACCTTCTGCCCAGAATACAAAGGGTGGTATCGTTAAAAAAGAAGCGCCCATTGCCATCAGTAATGTGATGCTTTGGGATGCCAAGGCCAAGGCTCCTGCCCGGATCACCAGGAAACGGGAAGAAGGTAAGACAGTAAGAATTTCAAAAAAATCAGGCGAGAAAATTTAATTTCTGACCTGGCGTAATAAGCGAATAATATGAGTACAAAAACATATTCCCCGAGACTGGCAGACAAGTACAAGAAAGACGTTGTACCTGCCCTGGTAAAAAAGTTCAGTTATGCCACTGTGATGCAGGCTCCCAAACTGGAGAAGATCTGTTTGAACCGTGGTGTAAACGGAGCGGTGTCTGACAAGAAAATGGTGGATATTGCCATTGAAGAACTGACCACCATTGCCGGTCAGAAAGCGGTGGCTACCATGTCTAAGAAGGACATTTCCAATTTCAAACTCCGTAAGAACATGCCGATCGGCGCGCGGGTAACCCTTCGTGGCGACAAGATGTTTGAATTCCTGGATCGCCTGATTTCGGTGGCACTGCCCCGTGTACGTGACTTCAAAGGAGTAAATGAAAAAGCTTTTGACGGCCGTGGTAACTATACCCTTGGTGTTACAGAGCAGATCATCTTCCCTGAGATCGATATCGACAAAGTAAGTAAGATCACCGGTATGGATATCACTTTTGTGACCACCGCCAACACTGATGAAGAGGCTTATGAGCTGCTGAAAGAACTCGGTATGCCATTCAAAAACGCAAAAAATAATTCTAACTAAAAGAATAATCACTCATGGCAAAAACTTCTGTAAAAGCCAGGCAGCGGAAAAGAGAAAGAATGGTTGCACAATTTGCAGCCAAACGTGAAGAGCTGAAGAAAGCCGGCGACTGGAAAGCGCTGGACGAGATGCCTAAAAACTCTTCCAAAGTCCGCTTAAAAAACCGTTGCCAGCTCTCTGGCCGTCCGAAAGGGTATGTACGTTACTTTGGTATTTCCAGGGTAGCCCTGCGTGACATGGCGCTGAATGGCAAGATACCCGGTTTGAAAAAAGCAAGCTGGTAAACAAATCAAATTAATTAAACTAAACTTTTCCAATTATCCCGACGCTACTGTCGGGACGTAGGAGGGCAATAAATATGGTAACAGATCCTATAGCAGATTTCCTGACAAGAATCCGGAACGCACAAATGGCAGGTCACCGTGTAGTGGACATCCCTGCATCCAACCTGAAAAAGCGTATGACCGAGATCCTGTACAATCAGGGTTATATCCTTAAATACAAATTTGAGGATGACAACAAACAAGGCGTGATCAAAATCGCCCTGAAGTATGACCCCGCCACCAAGCAACCCGCTATCCAGAGCATGGAGCGTGTCAGCCGTCCGGGTCTTCGTCAATACTCCAAACCGGCTGATTTCCGCCGCGTGAAGAACGGACTGGGTGTGGCCATCCTGTCTACTTCTAAAGGAGTAATGACTGATAAAGACGCTAAATCCCAGAATGTGGGTGGTGAAGTGCTTTGCTACATTTACTAAAACTGATGTTGCCGATACATTAAGCCGAACCTATATAGGCTGACCGGTTGGTAACGAAACAAATAGATAACTCAACTAAAATAATTTTATGTCCCGTATAGGTAAAAAATCGATCACAATTCCGGAAGGAGTCAGCATCACCGTAGGTAAAGACAATGTGATTACTGTAAAAGGTAAGCAAGGTGAACTGAAACAGGCTATCGACCGTGATATCACGGTGGAAATCAAAGACGGTCATGTGCATTTTACACGTCCGACCGATCAGATCCGCCATCGCGCTATGCATGGTCTCTACCGCGCCCTGATCGCCAATCTCGTGAAAGGCGTAACAGAAGGATATGTACGTAAACTGGAATTGATCGGGGTGGGTTTTAAAGCCGCTAACCAGGGTAATGTACTTGACCTGGCACTGGGTTACTCACACAATATTATTTTCGAAATTCCGAAGGAACTGAAAGTAGGAACTGCCCAGGAAAAAGGACAGAATCCGATCATCACCCTGGAGGGAATCGATAAACAACTGATCGGCCAGGTAGCCGCTAAATTACGCAGCCTGCGTAAGCCCGAGCCGTACAAAGGTAAAGGGGTACGTTATATGGGTGAAGTGGTACGTAAGAAAGCTGGTAAAGCGGCTGGTAAATAATTAAACAATTAATGCATCCTGGCAGCATCAGGATACTAAATACAACAGAGATGAATCCAAAAGTAAAATCACAAAGAAGACAGAATATCCGTTACAGGATCCGCCGCAAGATCAGCGGAACCACTGCGAAACCCCGTTTATCGGTATTCCGCAGTAACGCGGAGATCTATGCACAGCTGATTGATGACACAAAAGGTCAGACACTGGCTGCTGCTTCCTCCAGGGATAAGGATATTGCCGCCCAGAAAGTAACGAAGAGTGAGAAAGGTAAACTGGTTGGTGCCGCTATCGCCCGTAAAGCGACTGAACTGGGAATTAAGGATGTAACTTTTGACCGTGGTGGATATCTCTATCATGGACGCGTGAAATCAGTAGCCGACGGAGCCCGCGAAGGCGGTCTTCTGTTCTAAACAATCCATTCAAACTTTTAATTACAAGTATAAATGTCAAAGTTTAACGTAAACAGGGTAAAAGCCGGTGACCTGGAACTGAAAGATAAAGTGGTAGCCATCAACCGTGTGGTAAAAACAACCAAGGGCGGACGTGCGTTCAGTTTCTCTGCCTTAGTGGTGGTCGGTAACGAAAACGGAGTGGTAGGCCACGGTCTTGGTAAAGCCAAAGAAGTACAGGAAGCAATTACCAAAGGGATTGAGGATGCCAAAAAGAACCTGATCAAGGTTCCCGTTATGAAAGGTACTATTCCTCATGACCAATGGGCCAAGGAAGGTGCAGCCAAAGTGCTGATCAAGCCTGCCGCTCATGGTACCGGTGTGATCGCCGGAGGTTCAATGCGTGCCGTACTGGAAGCAGCGGGCGTAACAGACGTACTCGCCAAATCGCTCGGTTCTGCCAATCCGCATAACGTGGTAAAAGCAACCTTCAAAGCGCTGGCCATGCTGCGTGAACCGATCCATGTAGCCAAGACCCGTACAATGGGATTAAAGAAAGTATTCAACGGTTAAATCATAAATTAAGAATACCTGAATCCGGCAACTGCTGGCATGAGGGGATTTGAAAACAGGAATTTTATGAAGAAGATAAAAGTAACATTGGTGAAAAGTCCGATTGACAGACCCGAACGTCAGAAGCTCACGCTGCAGGCCCTGGGACTGAACAAAACGAATTCTTCCCGTGAAATGGAAGCCACACCGCAGATTCTGGGCATGGTGCACAAAGTGACCCACCTGGTAAAAGTGGAAGAGGTGAAATAATCCGGCATCCCGGATATTAATAGAAAAAATGCGAGCCCCGACGCTTTTGGGGCGATGAGTAAAAAATAAAAGCAATGAAATTACACGAATTAAGACCTGCAAAAGGCGCAACACACAAGACAAAACGTATCGGCCGTGGAGATGGATCCGGACATGGCGGAACTTCTACAAGAGGTACAAAAGGTGCTCAGGCACGTACCGGTTTCAAAAACAAAATGGCACACGAAGGTGGCCAGATGCCGATCCAACGCCGTATCCCCAAGCGCGGCTTCAAGAATCCCCATCGTATTGAATACAAAGTGATCAACCTCGGACAGGTTGAGCAGCTGGCAGAAAAATATAATATCACTGAATTCAGCCTCGAAAACCTGTATATCAACGGCCTGATCGCACAGACTGACCGCGTGAAAGTACTGGGTAATGGTGAACTGAAAGAAAAATTCACCTTCCGGGTAAATGCAGTGAGTGAAAAAGCCAAGGCGGCTATTGAAGCTGCTGGTGGTTCGGTGGAAATAGTAAAGTAATTTCACTAAATTGCAACGACGCATTTAATG
>CAZLRY010000233.1:0-5603 GCA_964561675.1 uncultured Chitinophaga sp. | reverse complement strand
GTTCAAATAATAAGCTTTAACGGTACCGCTGCCACCTGGTAAGGCAATCTCGGGCACAAGTTTACCCGTTTTGTCAAGATAAGAATAAGCGACCGGCAGGTCATATTCAAATCGTAACTGGTAAGCCAGGTTGCCGGTTTCGTCATATTTTTTAACCCAGCCATGCCGTTCACCTTTGAACATTTCTGCTTCTGAATCGAGCTTACCATTTTCAAAGTAATTAAACTTTCTTCCGGAGATAAGGCCGTTTTCATAGGTTTCTGTTACATTCAGTTTGCCGCTGCTATAGTAGCTTTTCCAGGTGCCGGTACGCTGTCCCAGTTTGTGCTGCCCTTCATTCAACAGCTTTCCGTTATGGTGATAACTGCGGTAGATGCTGTCCAGCAGACCGTGTTTATAGTATTGGACACTGTTAATCCGTCCGTCATAAGACGAGAATTTCAATTCTCCATGGAGATCCCCATTCTCGTAGGTAGATTCACTGAAGGGCTTTCCGTTCAGATGAAGAACGATCTGTTTGCCGGAAGCATTTTTGAAGAACTGATGATTGATTACTTTCCCCAGGGTATCATACTGTATGAATTCCTCAATCCATCCGGATGTATAGATCGTTTCATTGTATTTTTTTCCATTCGGGAAATACTCGGTTCTGATCCCATGGAGTTCATTTTCAAAATAGACGGAACTGATCAGAAGGTCCCCTTTTTCATTATAATTCAACCAGGTGCCTTCCAGGTTATCCTCCTGGTACCAGCCTTCTTCCTCCACTTGTCCGTGTGTAAAATACAACTTATGATAGCCGTGTTTTTTCCCCTCTTCATATTCCGTGGTTCCCTGAATATTCCCGTTTTGATAATAAGCAACACTTGTTCCATGGAGCTGGCCATCAGTGTAATTGTTTTCAGTGGCTTTGTTGCCTGAACGGAAATAAAAGACTTCGGGTCCGTTGATTTCGCTCTTGTCGTTGTAGGTGGCGGTTGACCGTTTAAAACCATCTGCGTAGTAAGTAGTCAGGTCCAGTTTTTTTGACTTCCGTTCTGATACGCCCACCTCTTTTCCTTTTTTGTCAAAATAACGGGCCAGTTTGGTGACATCACCTTCGTACACATAGATTGAATAGGGTTTACCATCCCGGTCATAATAGGTTACTTCGCCACTGGCTTTGCCGTTTATGTAAGTACATTTGTAAAACAGCTGATTGTTGTCATAATACTCAGCGTATTCACCGTTGATTTTCCCTTTTTCAAAGGTTTCAGTCGTTTTTAATTTCCCATTTTCATGAAATATTTTCCAGGGGCCCTGCAGTTCACCATCGGTATACCGGCCTTCCATATTAAGCTGGCCATTCTCGTGATAGGCTTTGTATAAACCTGCCAGTTTCCCACTTTCATAGCTTCCTTCTGATTCTTTCAGTCCGTTTTTATGATAAGTGATGAATGGACCATGCAGGGTGTCATTCCGGTAGTTTTCCATGGCAAGCAGGTAGCCGTTTGAACCCATAACTTTTCGTTCACCATGGCGTTTTCCTTCTTTATACTGGGTATAGGAGATCGGGGTGCCGGTATAAAAATAACTGGTGGTCAGCCCGTTTTCCAGGTCATTTTTGAATTGGGCATCCGTGGATGGATTTCCGTTTTTATAGAAAAACTGTTCCCGTTCTTCCAGTTTACCATCCTTATAAAACTGGAAACCTTTGGTTATACCATTGAAATGGAAGTATTGCCATTTCCCGGTCCGTTCGCCCTTTTCGTCATAACGGCCTTTGCCGCTGAGATTTCCGGGACTGTAGTAATACTCCCAATCGCCGGTTAACTTTTCACCATTTTCCAGGGCGGTGCCTTTGCCAAACAGGCGGCCATTATCAAACTGGTAAAGTTCCTGCATACCTTTCCGGGTGTTATAATTCAGTTCCCGGGTCACACGGATCTGGTCACAGTAAACTACTGCCTGGTCTACGATTTCCTGTACCAGTTTCTCTTTTTTCTTGACATAATCCTGGATCACATCAATCTTCACATTGGCAAACATCCGGTTGATAAATGGTTCAAATTTTTTCTCATCAAAGACAGATTTGTAAAATGGCACATAATACTGCATCCAGAAATCACTATCGGTTTCGTCATATTCCAGCTTTTCAAAGACAACCTGTAATTGGCGGGAAATCGGGTCATCGAGTTTCAATAGTGGCTCATATTTTTTATCCAGTGCAATTTTCGATAACAGGATCTTTTCAACGGTACTGAAATTATCGCCCGCTTCTTCCGTCCGGTTGCGGATCAGTTCCTGAACATCATCCCCGGCTTTGCCAATGGTACTCAGGTAGGTGATCGAAAGCCCCTGGTATCGGCCTGAGGGCTGCAGCACCAGGTAATAAGCAAAACTGAGAAAAGCAGGTACGATTTTCCCCTGACTATAAGCGGCAAAACCCAGTTTATAATGGCAACTTGCATGGTATGGATTGATCAGGATACCCAGTTTCAGCACTTCTTCAGCCTCTTTATATCTCTTCATTTTCAGGAGGGTGGTACCTTTATTCACATGGAGGTCCGTATTGGCCGGGTAAAGCAAAAGCGCTGTATCATAGATCCTCAGTGCTTTTTCTGAATCCCCCATATCATCTATGAGGCTACCTTTCAGGGAATAGAAATCAGGCCAGTGGTCGTTTGGTTTGGACAGCCCTTTTTCGACAGTAGCTAATGCAGCTACATACTGACTGTCCTGCATCTGGCTTAAGCCAATTTCATAAAGCGCCTGGTAATAACTGGAGTCGCCGTAAGGAATTCGTTTATAGACGGATATGGCTTCGGCAAACTTGCCCTGGTCATGCAGTTCAACCGCCTGTTGTATCAGTTCTTTGGCATTGATCAGCGGGTTATTTTGCTGGGCAGGTAAAATAAAAAAGGAGAGGCAGAGCAGGGTGGTGGTGATAAGGTGTTTCATGTTGCTTGTGTGATTAAACCGGATGAAGATAAAAAGGATTTTACATAAATTATAAGACCTGGGTTTCTAATTTTCATGACTAAATTGCAGTGTATGAAACCAGCCGAAAATATAGCCCTGGCCCCTTATACCAGTTTTGGGGTGGAGAGCAGGGCCCGTTTCTTTGCCACTTTCAGGAATACTGACGAGTTGGCTGCGCTTTTAGATTGGGGATTTCAGTATCCTTTAGTCATACTTGGAGGGGGGAGTAACCTGTTATTTACCCGGGATGTGGATGGATTGGTGCTTAAGAATGAGATAAGCGGAATTACCGAATTACATGAAGACAATGACTATGTATATATCAGGGCCGGGGCGGGGGAAAACTGGCACCGGTTCGTTTTGTATTGTATAGGAAGAAATTGGGCCGGGCTGGAGAATATTTCCCTGATTCCTGGAAATGTCGGAGCGTCTCCTATGCAAAATATAGGCGCCTATGGGGTGGAGCTGGAAGACTTGTTCTGGGACCTGGAAGCCTGGCATATAAAGGAGAAAAAACGGGTCACCTTTACAAAAAGTGATTGTGCATTCGGGTACCGGGAAAGCATTTTTAAAACCAGATACAAGGGACAGTTCGTGATTCTCAATGTGACTTTCCGGTTAAAGAAAAAGCCCCGTTATAATGTCAGTTATGGTGCAATAGAAATGGAACTGGAAAAAATGGGCGTAAAGGAACTTTCGATTAAAGCAGTTTCTGATGCGGTGATCCGTATCCGGTCTTCGAAATTACCCGATCCCCGGGTAACCGGAAATGCCGGCAGTTTTTTTAAGAACCCGTCAGTCAGTGCTGAAAAGCATATCCTTTTGAAAAACCAATTCCCGGATATAGTGACTTACCCCAATGCAGACGGGACCTTCAAGCTGGCCGCCGGGTGGCTGATTGAGCAATCGGGCCCAGGTCCGGGAATCAGCTGGAAGGGATTCCGCAGGGGAGATGCCGGCTGTCATGACCGGCAGGCCCTCGTACTGGTCAATTACGGAAAGGCCAATGGAAGCGAAATCTTTCAGTTAAGTGAAGAAATAGTGCAATCGGTATATCAAAAATTTGCTGTGTTGCTTGAACGGGAGGTAAATATTATCTGATGCAACGGAATTACTGTTTCTGATCTCATAAGCAAGATGAAATACACTTTCCTGATTTTTTTACTTTTAACTGAAAAAATTATTAACGGCCAGGAGCGTCAGTCGCTGTATACCGAACTCGGCAAAAACGGAATAATGATTCATGCCGGGTATGACCGCCAGTTCAGCGGCAAACGTACCGGTATCCGGGTAGGAGCCGGGACCAACTTTGACCGCTACCTTAAGGCTTATGCCATTACGGCTGGAATTTATACATTGGCAGGGAAGCGGCTTCATTTTTTTAAGGCCGGAATGGATATCCAGTACATCGATATCGACAAAACCAGTGACGACCAACGTGGATTTGGATTTATTTATCCTGATTATACAGTTGCTGCTATATATCCATCCCTGAATGCAGGTTACCGGTTTATGAGCCGGAAATTTCTTTTCAGAACCGGCTTCGCTCCAGGGGTAATTAAAAACGATTTTATTCCAGGCGTTTATGTTTCATTCGGTTATAGCTGGTAGCAATCCGTAGCTGATTTACGGATAATTTTCTGATAGGATTTTTTGTCAAAATCAAGTTAATTAATCCGGCTTTTGTTTTCTATTAAATAATAAAATAACTACTTTAACAGTATCAAAAACAAATAACATGCGTAAACTTATTATTGCAATAGTATCTGTTCTCAGCAGCCAGCTGATACAGGCACAGACAGCTTATGTGGAATTGGGCGGCCCCGGACTTGCCTCATTAAACTTCGATACCCGCTTTACCGCGAAAGAGGACGGCATTGGTGGCAGAGTGGGCGTGGGTGGTTTCAGCATCAGTGATGGCAATGGGAATAATGCCGGAGTGGTGTTTATTCCGTTGGGTGTGAATTATCTTTTTGGTAAAGATGAGCGGAATTATTTTGAAGTCGGAGGCGGCATTACCCCAGTATTAGGTACCGGTAACAGCGGCAGCGATTTCTCGGAGACATTCGGCCATATTTTATTTGGATACCGGATGCAGCCGAAAGCGGGCGGGTTCACGTTCAGGGCCTTTATCAGCCCGATTTTTGCGAGTGGAACATTTATCCCTTATTATGGCGGTCTTTCGTTTGGTTATAAATTCAATGCCAAAAAAGAGTAAGGATTACCTGATTTATAAAAGAGGCTGTCTCATAGGAGGCGGCCTTTTTTGTGGCAGCCGCCATCCGCTTCGCGAAATATGTTTAACACATAGGTTTAGCTTTTTCAAAACAGATCCGAAAGCATGTCAGTCAGAACAGACCTAAAGCTGGACGACTCTATAAGAATAACATAGAGACACATAGAAATACATTTTCATTCTATGTGTCTCCTATGTATCTATGATCCTATGTGTTTAAAAATCGGCGCAGCCGCCTTCCGCTTCGCGGAATATGTTTAACACATAGGTTTAGCTTTTCATAATAGATCCGAAAGCATGTCAGTCAGAACAGACCTAAAGCTGGACGACTCTATAAGAATAACATAGAGACACATAGAAATACATTTTCATTCTATGTGTCTCCTATGTATCTATGATCCTATGT
>CAZLRY010000232.1:0-5610 GCA_964561675.1 uncultured Chitinophaga sp. | reverse complement strand
TGGCTGATGATGGGTTGTAACGTACTGTCTCCTCAGATCTTCTGGTTCCGGAAAATGAGAAGAAACCTGTTTGTGACCTTCTTCATGTCCATTCTCGTGAATATCGGTATGTGGTTTGAGCGTTTTGTGATCATCGTAACCTCTGTATACCGTGATTACCTGCCCTCATCCTGGAGTACTTATTATACACCTTCTATATGGGAGATCGGTTTCTACATGGGAACATTCGGTCTGTTCTTTACCTGTTACTTCCTTTTCTCTAAATTCTTCCCGGTTATCGCCCTGGCAGAGATCAAGCATATCCTGAAGAAAAACGGTAAGAGTTTCAAAGACCATATGGAAGAAATTGAAGGGGAGAGCACAGAAGAGTTTGGTGGCAAACATGGTCACGATCACGGTGCATAGAAAAGGTACGAGTTACGAGCAACGAGTTACGAGCTTGTGACCTAATTATAATAATTGTTTCTGAGTGAAGAGCTCGCAGCTCGCCACTCATAGCTAAAAGCTAAACACAATGGCTGTAAAAAAATTTGTAGTCGGCAATTTTGATGACGAGGCGGTACTTTTTCCCGCAGTGAAAAAAGTACGTCGCGCAGGATACAAGATCCATGATGTATTCACTCCCTTCCCGATCCACGGACTGGATCATGCGATGGGATTAAGAGATACCAGTCTGCACACCGCAGGTTTCATTTATGGTATCACTGGTACATCCACTGCTGTGGGTTTCATTACCTGGGCACTGACGGTAGACTGGCAAATCAATTTCGGTGGTAAGCCGTTTTTCTCCCTGCCGGCCTGGATCCCCGTTACATTCGAGCTGACCGTATTATTCGCGGCCGTCGGTATGGTACTGACCTTCTGTTACCTCTGCCAGCTGGCTCCCTTTGTAAAAAAGGATCATTTTAATCCCCGTTCTACTGACGACACATTCGTAATGGCCCTGGAATGTACCGATAAGACCAATGAGGCAGAGGTACTGAGTTTCCTTGAAACCGTAGGTGCCAAAGAAGTGAAAATTGAGTATAAAGAAACAGAGTGGTGGATCGGCCGCTATGATAAGGAGAAGAAACTGTTTCACAAGGAGAACTAATCATTCATCGTAATAACAAGAGATAATGAAGAAAATACTGTTTGTTACCGGTAGTTTAGCCCTGATGGTGGCCATGATCAGTTGTGGCGGTCCGAGAACGGATGAAGGCCGTGCTTATATGCCGGATATGTCCTACAGCCGGGCTTATGAAACCTATGCTTCTACTGAAGCGCTGGACAAAGCCGGTGTACATTATACCGCTAAGCCGGTGGACGGTACGATAGCCCGTGGTGAAATGGCGGCCTATCCTTATCAGAACGACTCGATCGGCTATGCTAAGTCTGCAGAAGTTAAAAACCCGTTAGATACGGCATCCCGTGATATGAAAGAGGCTGAGCGTCTGTACCTGATCAACTGTGGTATTTGTCATGGAACCAAGCTTGACGGAAACGGTCCGCTCTATACCAGTGGGGTATACCCTGCTGCTCCCCGTAACCTGGTTGGCGATCCCCTGATGGTGGCGATGACAGAAGGAACAATGTTCCACTCCCTGACTTACGGTAAGAACACCATGGGAAGCTATGCTTCACAGCTCAGTACTAAACAGCGCTGGATGATTACGGCCTATGTGAAAGCGGAACAAGCGAAGAAAACAGGAACAGCTGCTCCGGCTGCTACTGCTGCTACTGCTGCTCCGGCTGCCAAAGACAGTGCGGCCGTTGCCCCGATGAAATAACAAACCGAATTGAAGAAACATTAAATATTAACTGATGTCTATCCGGGAAAATTTTGAAGTGCCAAAGAGATATAATACGATTGCCATTGCATTGATGGCAGTGGGTATTCTGGCGATTGCTGGATTGTGGGTTACCAGCGGATCCTCCTCTGATCCCCATAAGTCGGCCAGGTTCTGGGCTTCCCTGCTGCAAAACAGTGTGTTCTTTTTGCTGGTGGTAAATGCCTCCATGTTCTTTATCTGTGCCACTACCCTGGCATGGGGAGGCTGGGAAATGGCTTTCCGCCGGGTGCCTGAAGCGATTTCCGCTGTGGTTCCTGTAATTGGTGTAATTGCCGGAGCGATCCTCCTGGCAATCGCTTTTGGCGGTAATCATACCATTTACCACTGGACTGATACTCACCACGTAGCTGAAGACCCGATCCTCAGCCACAAAAAAGGTTTCCTGAATACTACTTTTTTCGCAGTGGCCACGATCCTGACCATTGTACTCTGGTCGGTGCTGGGCTGGAAAATGCGTCAGCTTTCCCGCAGCCTGGATAATAATCCGATCACTACTGTTGAAGGACGTAAGAAATA
Organism: uncultured Chitinophaga sp.; assembly: GCA_964561675.1. GTDB lineage: Bacteria > Bacteroidota > Bacteroidia > Chitinophagales > Chitinophagaceae > JJ008. The sequence continues at coordinate 3,262 of CAZLRY010000232.1, read as the reverse complement.
TGTCTGGAATAATACCGTTTGGGCGGCCCTTTTTATCGTGGTGTTCTCCCTGACCGTAATGTCTTCCATTCCCTGGCTCTGGCTGATGAGCATCGATGCGCACTGGTACAGTACGATGTACAGCTGGTACACATTCGCCAGTACGTTTGTTTCCGGTATGGCCCTGATTGCCCTCTTCGTGGTTTTCCTGAAAAACAATGGCTACCTGGAATATACCAATAACGAGCACCTGCATGATATCGGAAAATTTATGTTCGCCTTCTCCGTGTTCTGGACTTACCTCTGGTTCTCCCAGTTCATGCTGATCTGGTACGCTAACATCCCCGAGGAGACTGTTTATTTCCAGCCCCGGGCCCACGGCGTATACAAAGGAATATTTTGGCTCATGTTTATAATCAATTTTATCGCTCCGTTGTTAATATTAATGACGCGGGATGCCAAAAGAAACTACGGAACTATTACATTTATGGCGATCATGATCATTTTCGGTCACTGGCTGGACTTTTACCAGATGGTATTCCCCAGTGTGATGAAAGATTCAACTGGCGCCACACATGTGCCGAATATTTTATATGACATGGGTGTTGCGCTTGGATTTGTGGGTCTGATTATGTTTGTAACCGGAAGGGCGCTGAGCAAAGCCCCCCTGCTGGCCAAAAACCACCCGTTTGTAAAAGAGAGCCTGATCCACCATACCTGATGGTATCCGGAACAAGCTTCGCCTCTGATGTAAAGTTGTTAGATAGATATTAGATAAAAACCACCTCATTTTAAGTTATGCAGACATTTTTCATTGTCGCAATTTTAGCATTAGGCTTTGTAATCACCTTCCAGATTGCCAAAGCAAGTGAGTATGTAGCTGTATTAAGGGGATATGAGCGTTCCCGTAAACAGTCCAATAAGATCAACGGCTTTCTCCTGCTGGCCTTCCTGATCCTTGGACTGATCGGCGTTTACTATTGTAATGAACAACTGAAGGGAAAGATCCTCGGTGAGCCTGCTTCTGATCATGGCGTGCTGGTGGACAGGATGTTGTATGTTACGATAGCCATTACCTTTATTGTATTTGTTATCACCCAGGTAGCCCTTTTCTGGTTCTCCTATAAATACCAGGAAAAAGAAAATCAAAAAGCCTTTTATTTCCCGCATAATAATAAGTTAGAGCTGATCTGGACCGTAATCCCTGCCATTGTACTTACCATACTGGTAGGAGTTGGTATTTTCTACTGGTTCAAAATCACCGGTGCGGCACCTAAGAATGCCATGCAGGTGGAAATTGTGGGCAAGCAGTTTGGTTGGGAAATGCGCTACCCAGGTAAAGATGGTGTCCTTGGTAAAAAATATTTCAAGAATGTAAATCCGGCCGCCAACAACCCGGCAGGTCAGATCTGGGATGATCCCGCCAATTACGACGACGTTTTTGTAGAACAGGAAATGCACCTGGTAGTTGGTAAACCGGTACAACTGGTGATCGGCGCCAAAGACGTAATCCATGACGTGGGTCTGGCCCATTTCCGCCTGAAAATGGATGCTGTTCCCGGTACTCCAACAACCATGTGGTTTACCCCGACTATTACCACCGCCGATATGCGTAAGAAAACAGGAAACCCTGATTTCGTATACGAGATTTCCTGCGACCAGATGTGCGGTAAAGGTCACTGGAGTATGAGAGGTACGATTGTCGTGGAAACCCAGGAAGAGTTTGATGCCTGGATGGCAGGCAAAAAGCCACAGTACCTGGTAGCCAATCCTGATAAGGACCCTTCTAAAAAAGCCGACACCCTGAGTGCCGCTGCTCCCGTAACCGGAGCGATTATCCGTTAATTATTGAAACAAGCATCAACGTTGCTTAAATAAAAGAGAATATGAGCGAAGCATTACATGTACATTCCGGAGCAGCACACGCTGTACATCATGATGATCACGGACATGGTCACCATGAGCAGTCCTTCATCTCGAAGTATATCTTCAGCATGGACCATAAGACCATCGGTAAGCAGTTCCTGATTACCGGAATCATATGGGCCATTATCGGAGGTCTGTTCTCCGTTCTGTTCCGTTTGCAATTGGGTTATCCTGACCAGTCTTTCCCCATTCTCGAAACCTTCTTCGGGCATTGGGCAAAAGGCGGCCAGATTCAGCCTGAATTCTATTATGGACTGGTAACCATCCACGGTACTGTACTCGTATTCTTCGTACTGACTGCCGGTTTGAGTGGCACATTTGCCAACTTACTCATTCCCCTGCAGATCGGCGCCCGTGATATGGCATCGCCTTTTATGAATATGCTGTCTTACTGGTTCTTCTTCCTGGCCAGCGTAGTTATGCTCTCCTCCATTTTCGTACATACCGGCCCTGCTTCCGGAGGCTGGACCATGTATCCGCCGCTGAGCGCCCTGCGTCAGGCGGGTGACGGACAAAAAATTGGTACCGACCTCTGGCTGATCGCGATGGCCCTCTTTATTATATCATCCCTGCTGGGCGGTCTGAACTATATTTCCACGATCCTGAATATGCGTACAAAAGGGATGAGTATGACCCGTATGCCGCTGCCGATCTGGGCCATGTTCTTCACCGCGGTTCTGGGAGTACTTTCTTTCCCTGTATTATTATCCGGTGCAATCCTGCTGTTATTTGACCGTAACCTGGGTACAAGCTTCTACCTGAGTGATATTGTGATCAACGGAGAAATTCTCCCGAACGAAGGCGGTAGTGCGATTCTCTACCAGCACTTGTTCTGGTTCCTGGGTCACCCTGAAGTATACATCATCCTCCTGCCCGCAATGGGTATGGTGTCGGAGATATTATCCGTCAGTGCCCGTAAACCGATCTTTGGTTATATGGCCATGCTTGGTTCTATGTTCGCTATTGCGATCCTGGCCTTCCTGGTATGGGCGCACCACATGTTTGTCACGGGACTTAATCCATTCCTCGGATCGGTCTTTGTGCTGCTGACGCTATTGATTGCCGTACCTTCTGCGATCAAAGTGTTTAACTGGCTCACTACATTATGGAGGGGAAATATCCGCTTCACCCCGGCTGCTTTATTTGCAATCGGTTTTGTGAGCCTGTTCATCTCTGGTGGTCTGACCGGTATCTTCCTGGGTAACTCGACTATTGACATTCACCTGCACGATACTTACTTTGTTGTAGCGCACTTCCATATTGTAATGGGTGTGGCATCCTTCTTCGGAATGTTTGCCGGTGTGTACCACTGGTTCCCCAAAATGTTTGGCCGCTACCTGAACAATACATTAGGTTA
>CAZLRY010000231.1:0-5617 GCA_964561675.1 uncultured Chitinophaga sp. | reverse complement strand
AAATACAAATCGGTTGAAGTTGATAATATCATCAACAATACCAACCCGATCTGGACCAAGGCACCCGGCGAACTGAAAGATGAGGATTACCTGAATTTTTACCAGGAACTCTATCCCTTCCAGGAAGAACCCCTGTTCTGGATTCACCTCAATGTGGATTATCCCTTTAACCTGACCGGGGTGCTTTATTTCCCTAAACTGAAAAATGATTTTGAAGTACAGAAGAACAAGATCAAACTCTTCAGCCGCCAGGTATTCATTACGGATGAAGTAAAAGACATCGTACCGGAATTCTTATTGCTGCTCCATGGTGTGATCGATTCTCCTGATATCCCGCTGAACGTAAGCCGTTCTTTTCTGCAAAGCGACAGCAATGTAAAAAAGATCAACAGTTATATCAGCCGTAAAGTAGCTGAGAAACTGGCCGAACTGTTCAAAAAAGAACGCAAAGCCTACGAGGAAAAATGGAGCGATATCGGTCTCTTTGTCAAATATGGCGCCCTCAGTGATGAAAAATTCTATGAGAAGGCCAAAGAATTTCTCCTGTTGACCAATACAAAAAAAGAAAATTATACCCTGGAAGAGTATAACGCGAAAGTGAAAGACTTCCAGACTGATAAAACCGGACAGGTGGTGTATCTCTACACGGTTGACCCCGAACAACAACACAGTTATATCGCCGCTGCGGAAAAGAAAAGTTATGATGTGTTGCTGATGAACTCCCCGATCGACAGTCATTTCATCCATCACCTGGAAATGAAACTGGAAAAAACATCGATGAAACGGGTAGATGCCGATGTGGTGGATAAACTGATCGAGAAAGAAGACAGTGAGAAACACACACTGACCACGGAAGAAACCGATAAACTCAAAGCCATCTTTGATAAAGCGATCAGCAATCCGGCCATGAAAGTGGAAGTGGAAAGCGGGGCGGCCGACAGTTTTCCTGTCAGCATTACCATGGAAGAATGGATGCGCCGGATGAAAGACATGAGCAAGCTCGGTGGCGGTATGAACTTCTATGGAGCCATGCCAGACAATTACAAAGTAGCCATCAACGGCAATCATAAACTGATCAGCAAAATTTTAACGGCCGACGAAGCCCAGCAGACCGTTCTGGCCAAACAGGCATTCGATCTGGCCTTACTGGCCCAGGGTATGCTCAAAGGGGCGGACCTGACGGCTTTTGTGGAGCGTAGTGTGGAAGTGCTGTAAGAGAGGCGAGAAGCTAGAGGCGAGAAGCGAGGGGCGAGAAGGAACCTCCTGAGGGAATGATCTAAATAATCAGGTGGTTCCTTCTTTAGGATCCCTTCTCGCTTCTAGCTTTTTTCATTAACTTTCCCTCCTAACTACTTATCCAACAGTTAAGCAGGCAAAGATTTCCAATGACCCTGTCCGAAGATCAGATACTGGCGCTCGCACCCGATGAAGCTTCTAAAAAAGCAGGCCTTGGATTGGCGAACATGTCCAAATGGGTCAGTAAAGGCGCCAATGAACTGGCTATCTGGGGCGAATGCCAGGGTAGTGGCAGCAAACCTTACCAGGCACAAATTGACCTCTCCAACATTGCCTTCAAATGTTCCTGTCCCAGCCGGAAATTTCCCTGCAAACACGGGCTCGCCCTTTTTCTCCTTTATGCCCGGCAAACCGCTTCCTTCAGTATTGACAAAGCCCCCGCCTGGGTTACAGAATGGCTGGAAAAAAGAGCAGAAAAACAGGAAAAGAAAACGGCAAAGGAAGAAGCACCAATAGACGAAGCCGCCCAGGCAAAGCGTCAGCTGGCCCGGCATGAAAAAGTAATTCATGGAATTCATGAACTGCAGTTATGGATCAAAGACATTGTCCGCAATGGTATTCTGTCTATACCTGAAAAAGGATTTCCCTGGTTTGAAAATGTGGCAAAACGGATGGTGGATGCACAGGCACCTGGACTGGCCAATATGGTAAGGCAGCTGGGTGAAACGAATTTTTTTACTGAAGACTGGCAGCAACAATTCCTGGAACAGTTACTAAAAATATATATTGTTGCTGAAGGTTACAGTAGACACCATACCGGCGAAACTCCTTTTTTACAGGATCTCCGCAGCTGGGTTGGATTTACAATCAACCAGGATGAATTAAAAGAACAAAGCGGCATCACTGATACCTGGCTCGTATTGGCTAAACAGAGTAATGAAGTGGATAATGTGACCACGGAGAAATACTGGCTCTATGGCCTGGAGCAAAAAAAATACGCCCTGGTACTACAGTTCACCGTTCGCGGACAGGGCAGCCAGTTATCCCTTACTCCCGGATTATACGTACAGGCCGAACTGGTTTTTTTCCCGTCCGTCAACCCGATGCGGGCGCTGATCAAACGTCAGCTGAACACACAATACACCGGAATACCAAAAGGATTTTCAGGCTGGGAAGAACTAACCGGGGCACATACAGAAATTTACAGCCGGTTTCCGGTACAGGGAGAACGGCCTTATATTGTTGAACAACTGACGACAGTCCGGTATAACAATCAATGGTGGCTGTGCGATCAGTCATCACGTATGGTTCCACTGCGTAATGCTGAGAAAAGTATCTGGCCTATACTGGCCATCAGTGGCGGACAACCATTAAATATGGTACTTATTGGCAGCCCGGCCCAGGTGGAAGTGGCAGGCCTATGGCAGGAGAATCAATACCTGCTGGTTTAAAAATGGAATAATGCAAAGCTGGGAAGAAGTCATACATACAGCCATGATCGGAACAGATAAAAAAATCCTTTCCGTAACCAATCTGCCTGCAGACCTGGCTGCCGTACAGACAACCCTGTCTGACTTAACCGGTAATGATAAAGAAGCTCTCTACCTACAACAGGCTTCCCTGCTGATGAATTATAAACAATGTGGCCTTACCCTCCTGCAAAAAGAAATGGCGGGTACCGGCATTGCTCTACCTGAAGAAAAACCATATTGCAGTGCTGCTGCCGCGCAGGTTTTGAAAGAGGTGTTGAATGCAGAGGCACCGGTCCTGCTGCACGACTGGCTCAATCACTGCAATGAAAAAGGGCAGGTTTTCCAACCTGTTTTTATCCCGGCTCTTTTTTCAAAAGCCACACAGGAGAAACACCTGCAGGAACTTGTCATGCATTGCAGCGGAAAAAGAGGTGAATGGATCAGCCGGCTTAATGAAAACTGGAATTTTTACAGTGGAGAAAACCCGGAAGAAACCTGGCAGACAGGAACACAGGATCAACGGCGACTGGTATTAAAGGAAACAAGAATCAGCGATCCTGCATTGGGTCTGGCCTGGTTGCAACAATCCTGGGCTACCGAAGATGCGGCAGGCAAACTGGGTTTTCTGGAAGTATTAAAATCCGGATTAATTGAGGCAGATATTCCTTTTCTTGAATCGTTACAAACGGAGAAAAGTAAAAAAGTAAAAGAAGAAGCCATCAACCTGCTGAAGCATATACCCGGCTCATCACTGATCAGGTTGTACCAGCAGGTGCTTGAAGAAGCCGTGCAGGTAAAAAAAGAACGAAGCCTGATGGGGTTATCCAGTAAAACGGTACTGCATTTCAAACTGCCCTCCTCCATACCTGAAGCCGTGTTCCAGTCAGGTATTGAAAAAATGAGTTCACAAAAAAATATCAGTGATGACAGGTTTATTATTTATCAGCTGATCTCTTATACACCACCTGTATTCTGGGAAAAACATTTCCAGCTGAAACCGGTGGAGATCATTGACCTGTTCTGCAAAACCGAAGAAGGATATGAACATACGGGTGCCATCGGGCTGGCCGCCAGCCGTTTTCCCAATCCGGAATGGGCTGCTATACTCACCTCAGATCCCAATCGTCTTTTCCTGGATCTGATCAGCCAGCTGCCGCCGGATCAGCAGGAAAAATACCTGCTGAAACATTTTGACAAGGCAGGTGATACATTGATGCAACTGGTGGCCAAAACCAGGGAAGAATGGTCGGTAAACCTGGCAAAAACAATATTTAAATACACCAGTAACAAACCGGATCAGTACCCGAAATCCTATTACCGGGATATCATCCATTTAATACCCACGGCCGTGGCTGCTGAACTCAACCGCTGCACCCCGGTGGAGCAGTACCCCGCTATGACCTGGAATAAAACCTGCGAGTACCTGTTGTATTTACTGGATCTCAAAAAACAAATCCATCAATCATTCAATCAATAAAACGAAACTGTATGGCAAGTATTCTGCGGCAACATGCTGAGCAATTATTCGGAGCGGAACTGGAAGAACTGAAAAAACAGGATACGGATAAAAGACCGGACAACTGGCTTTTATCGCCCCGTTCGGTCGTACAGTACTTGCTTGGTGGAAAACTGAAAAATGGTTTCGAAGTGAGTCCGAAGTATATCGGCAACAAGCGATTGATGGAGGTGGCTGTTGCCACTTTAACCACTGACCGTGCCTTATTATTATATGGATTACCCGGTACGGCAAAAAGCTGGGTGAGTGAACATATTGCTGCGGCAATCAGTGGCGATTCCACCCTGATCGTACAGGGAACTGCCGGTACCGGTGAGGATTCCATCCGGTATGGCTGGAACTATGCCCGCCTGCTCGCCGAAGGTCCTTCTGAAAAAGCATTGGTTGAAACCCCGGTGATGCGGGCAATGAAAGATGGAAAGATTGCCCGTATTGAAGAACTGACCCGGATCGGGGCCGATGTACAGGATGCCCTTATTACTATTCTTTCTGAAAAAACATTACCGGTACCAGAACTGAATATGGAAATCCAGTCTGTACGTGGCTTCAATGTGATAGCCACGGCCAACAACCGTGACAAAGGAGTAAATGAGTTAAGCAGTGCATTGAAAAGACGTTTTAATACGGTTATTCTTCCTGTACCAGATTCTATTGAAGAGGAAATTGATATTGTGCGTCGCCGGGTCGAAAGTTTTGGTAAAGTAATGGACTTACCGGCTGAACCTCCAGCACTTCAGGAGATCAAAAGAATAGTTGCCATATTCCGTGAATTACGCAATGGAGTGTCTGCCGATGGCAAGACCAAGATCAAATCTCCCAGTGGCACACTGAGTACGGCTGAAGCCATCTCGGTTGTGAATAATGGAATGGCCATGGCTGCTTATTTTGGCGATGGTCGTATGAAAGCCCATGATCTGGCAGCAGGTATTATTGGTGCGGTAGTGAAAGATCCGGTACAGGACCGGCTGATCTGGCAGGAATACCTGGAGACCATTGTGAAACCAAGAGATGAATGGAAAGATATTTATCGTGCCTGTCGTGATCAGGGCTTTTAAATAAAACTGATGGCAGTACATGTATTAGGCATACGACATCATGGCCCGGGCTCTGCCAGGAATGTGAAGGATTTCCTGGAGCAGCTGAAGCCGGATATTGTACTGGTGGAAGGTCCGCCGGAAGCGGATGATATCCTGCAATGGAGTATACATCCTGAATTAAAACCACCGGTAGCCATTCTCTGTTACCAGCCCGGTAATCCACAGCAATCGTCTTTTTATCCTTTTGCTGAATTCTCCCCCGAATGGCAGGCCATCCGCTATGCCCGTCAGCATAATATACATGTCCGCTTTATGGACCTGCCGGCTGCCCACCAGTTTGCCCTGGAAGAAGAAAA
>CAZLRY010000230.1:3846-5633 GCA_964561675.1 uncultured Chitinophaga sp. | reverse complement strand
AGCTGATAGATCGCTTTTCCTACGGGAATACTGCCGGTATAAAACACATGGTCAAACCGGAAGTTATTCATCATGGCTGGTACTACTTCAGCACCATCACCAGGCACCACGCTTACCAGATTTTCCGGAAATGTTTCTTTTATCATTTTTTCAATAAGCGTGGCGGTTGCCGGGGCATATTCACTGGGTTTCAATACCACACAGTTGCCGGCCGCAATGGCACCGATTGCGGGTATCAGTAACAACTGTAAGGGGAAATTCCAGGGACCAATAATCAGCACCACTCCGAGCGGCGAGGGATAGAGCCGGCTGGACGACGGCAGGTTAACCAGGTTGGTACGGGTGCGTACCGGCTGCATCCACTCCTCCAGGTGAGACAGGGTATGATTGATCTCCTGCATGAGCAGTCCGTTTTCGGTGAACCAGCTTTCCTCCGGCACTTTTTTCAGGTCGGCATAGAGCGCTGTATAAATTTCAGGTTCATACTTTTTTATACAGGCTTTAAATGCCAGCAGTTGTTGTTTCCGGAATGCATAAGTGCGGGTGGTTCCGCTGTCAAAATAGTGGCGCATATCCTGCAAGCGGGATATATTGGTCATTCGTGCTAATTTTATCCCAAGTTATACCAAATAGAGATAGCTTAGCTTATAACATGACCGATGAATATTATATGATGCAGGCGCTCAAGGAAGCGCGGATCGCTTATGATGATGAAGAAATCCCGATCGGGGCGGTGGTGGTGATGAATAATACTATTGTGGCCCGGGGTCATAATATGACCGAGCGGCTGAATGACCCTACCGCACACGCCGAAATGATTGCCCTGACCGCCGCCTTCAATTCCCTCGGCAGCAAGTACCTGCCCGATGCCACCCTGTTTGTAACCGTGGAGCCCTGTTCCATGTGTGCCGGTGCGGCTTACTGGAGCAAGATCGGACGGGTGGTGTACGGCGCAGAGGACGAAAAGAACGGGTATAAAAAAACGGCCGGTGCCAACTGGCCATTTCATCCAAAGACCGAACTGGTGTATGGGGTTTTAAAAGAGGAATGTGCCCAGCTGATGAAGGATTTCTTCAAAAGCAGGCGGTAATGCCCGGTTTCCGAAATCAGAAACAATTAATACACACCCCTGCTTGGTAAACCCGCAGGGCTTAATTTTGTTATTCGTTTAAACAACATTGAATCAATCACAATTAAATCTATATTATTATGGCATTTACTTTAGCACCTCTTCCTTATGCACATGATGCACTGGAACCGCATATCGATACCCTGACCATGCAGATCCATCATGGAAAACACCACCAGGCCTATGTAGATAACCTGAATAAAGCCGTGGCCGGCACTCCTAACGAGAGTAAATCACTGGAAGAACTGGTTGCCGTGGCAGGTACTATCTCCCCGGCTGTACGCAACAACGGTGGTGGTCATTGGAATCATACCTTTTTCTGGGAAAGCCTGGCTCCGAATGCCGGTGGTGCCCCGACAGGTAAACTGGCGGAAGCCATTGATGCCGCCTTTGGTTCATTTGATGCGTTCAAAGAAAAATTCGCCAATGCCGGTATGACCCGTTTTGGCAGTGGCTGGGCCTGGTTGCTGGTAAAAGACGGCAAGCTGGAAATCAGTTCCACCCCCAACCAGGATAATCCCCTGATGGATGTAGCCGAAGTAAAAGGCACCCCGATCCTGGGTGTGGATGTATGGGAACATGCGTATTACCTGAAGTACCAGAACAGAAGAGCAGAGTACCTGGGTGCATTTTGGAATGTGGTGAACTGGAGTAAGGT
>CAZLRY010000230.1:0-3746 GCA_964561675.1 uncultured Chitinophaga sp. | reverse complement strand
CGTTGGTTGAGCTTATTCACCGCCTCAATCCGGTTATTGACGTGTAGTTTTGTGTAGATATTCTTCAGGTGTTTGGTCACCGTATGTGCACTTAAATGCAGTTCAGCTGCTGCTTCTTTAATAGCTACGCCCGTAGCGATGAGTTTAAGAATTTCATTTTCTCTTTCGGTGAGTTCGGATAAATTCGGGACTTCCGGTTTTTCCTGGAATACGGAAATTACTTTACGGGCAATATAGCGGCTCATCGGGGCACCGCCGCCATATAATTCTCTCAGTGATTCAATGATCTCGTGGGCCAGCGAATCTTTCAGCAGGTAACCACTGGCTCCATTGCGAAGCGCATTAAAAATAAATTCATTGTCATCGTAAAAGGAACAAACCATGCACTGAATGCCCGGCCGCATTTTTTTAATCCGGTAAATCAGATCCACACCACTGGCTCCGGGTAATTTAATATCCACAATAGCAATGGCCGGCGGATGTTCGATGATATGGGGGTAAGCTGTTTCGGCAGAGGGATAACTGTTCAGTACCCTGAATTCACCAGAGGCATTGATGAAATCCTCAAGCCCTTCACGGTAGCTCTGATCATCTTCTATGATGGAAACAGATATCAATTCACACACTTTAAACAGCAAGGTACTGAATAATCAGTGACCATCTATGAATGATACGTTAATGCAACCTTAATCAAGGCACGGGATCATATCCGCTGCCGCCCCAGGGGTGACAACGGCTGATTCGTCTGACTGATAACCAGAACCCTTTAAAGAGGCCATGCTTTTTCAGGGCTTCTGCCGCATAATGGGAACAGGTGGGCGTAAAACGGCATTTGGGACCCAGCCAGGGAGAAATGACCCATTGGTAGATTTTGATCACTATCAGGAAGGGAATACTCAGGATTCGCCCCAGCACCTGTATGATTTCCTTACCCATTGACCCGTTCATTTAATTTACGAATAATAAGACCGGTGGCCTTGCTGATAACAGCGGATACGGGTAGTTCTTTATCCGTATAAATAAAAAACACATCTAATCCCTGCCCTTTCTCCATCAATTGCTTTTCGAATTCATTTTTCTGTAACCGCCAGGCTTCCCGTACTACCCGTTTGACCCGGTTACGGTCCACCGCTTTTTTGAAGAGTTTACTACTCACCGCCACGCCAAACTTTAAACCGGTACCGGTGGTCTTACGAAATAAGATCCGGATGGGTGGTTGGGAAAAGCGTTGCCCGTCACTGAACAACTGATCAATGGATTTCCGGCTTTTCAGCCGTTCCTGCCTGCCAAGGGTGAATTGTTTTGCCACGGTATAAAAAAAGGGCTGTACCCATAAAGATACAGCCCTGTAAAATTATCGAAACCGCCGTTGAATCAACGGGGAACCTTTTTACTTCAGCTTACGCTCATCAGAAACAGTCAGCTTCTTACGGCCTTTGGCACGACGGCTGGCTAATACTTTACGGCCATTGGCAGTTTCCATACGTTTACGGAAACCATGGACCGACTTACGACGCTTACGATGAGGTTGGAATGTACGTTTCATAATTATTTCGCTTTTTCACTTTTATTCTCCGTTGCTGTTACTCGGGAGATCGTTGAAATATGGACCGGGAGAACGGCCCTGGTTTCATTTCGACAACAGGTCACCACACCCACTGTTCGTGAAAGGACGGCAAAGGTAAGGGTTGGGAAGCAGAATAGGAAAAGAAGCCGGATTATTTTACCCGGTACCGGCGGGGCGTTCTATGAAAATCAAAGTGATAAATGAACCTATAATTAATTGATTTTCATTTTACTGCAGCATCCAGATCCACATGTTTTGACTGCACTTCCTGTCCAAAGAAAACCGTGGCATGCTGGTCAAAATCGGTGGTGGAATCGGTGGTATAGAAACTACGGCGGCCTTCTTTGCTGCAGCGGCCTTCGATTTCTGGGTGCCGTTGCAGGTAATCAGCCAGACTTTCGGCCACAATCTCTCCTTGTGAAAGGAGTTTAACCCCGACCGGCAGGTATTCTTCAATCGTCTCTTTCAATAAGGGATAATGGGTACAGGCCAGCAGGATCACATCAATATCTTCTCCTTTTTCAAATATGTTTTCCAGGTTCTTCTTTACAAAATATTCAGCGCCTTTACTCTGCTGTTCATTGTTCTCCACCAGGGGCACCCACATAGGACAGGCTTCCTGGATCACCGTCAGTTCAGGGAAGAATTTTCCAATCTCCATCGGGTAGGATTCAGATGCCACGGTACCGTTCGTTGCGAGTACACCCACTTTACCCGTTTCGGAAAATTGTCCGATGATTTCCGCTGTTGGCCTGATCACTCCCAAAACCCGGTTATCAGGTGCCAGTTTGGGCAGGTCATGCTGCTGAATGGTACGAAGCGCTTTTGCGGATGCCGTATTGCAGGCCAGGATCACGAGGGAGCAACCCTGGTCAAAAAACCATTTCACGCATTGAAGCGTGTATTGGTACACCGTATCAAAGGACCGGTTCCCATAGGGCGAACGGGCGCTATCGCCGAGATAGAGATAGTCGTATTGCGGTAACTGTTGTACAATTTCCTTCATCACGGTAAGTCCGCCATAACCGGAATCGAATATACCTATGGGATTGCGTTGAGGCATAAGACAAAGTTAGTAGTTAGTAGCCGGTAGTTAGTAGTCAATACACCTCCTGAGTGAAATAACTTAATCCGTGTTTATCAGTGTTATCCGTGGCTCCTTTTTGCCGAAGGCAAATCCTTGTATTTTTCGTGTCCCTTTTGTGCCATTCGTGGCTAACCCTTTTTGCCTGCGGCAAAAAAATGATTGCCGGGAAGAAAAGAAGGACGGGAAGGAATAACCGCTTTGCGGTTATTATGGGGGCCACTAAATCACACGAAAACTCACGAAAAATACAGGGCCACGGATCACACGGATATGCACGGATTAATTTTACGTAAACATTGGGGTCATTTAATCATTCGGTACAATATCCGTGTAATTCCGTGTGATCCGTGGCCTGCCTTTCTGTATTCATTCGTGAGTTTTCGTGTGATTTCGTGGCCACCCCCTTTGCCGCAGGCAAAAAAAAGCCGTCCCGGATACCGGGACGGCTTTCAGTATTTTATTCAACCCTTATTTAGGGGCTGTCGGAGGAATTTTCAGTTTCAGCTTGGCAGCCACCAGCGCCAGCATATCATCACCATCCGGGGCAACCAGGAAGGCTTCTTTGCTTAACACATGGGTGTATCCTTTTTCCTTAGCCACCACTTTGATAGCATCATAGGCTTTGCGGTAAAGCGGGGACAGGATTTCATTTTGCTTGGCTTCCAGGGCCTGGTTTACAATTTGCTGCCAGTTCTGGATCTGATAGATCATGGTTGGCAGTTTCTTGGCGATCTCATCACGTACGGCTTTGGGCGTATGTAAAGAGTCACGGTAAAGACTATCATTGAACTGATAGTTGGTTACAATAGAGGCATATTCAGGATTCAGTGAATCGGACTGATAGCGCTCCAGAACAGAGTCAATTTTAGCCGTTTCAGGAAACAGGCTTACCACATCATCAATTTTGATATAGCCGATTTTAATTTGTGCATTAGCGGTACCTGAGAATGCCAGCAAACCCATGATAGCAATGACTGAAAGGATCTTTTTCATCTCGATTTTTTTGTTATGCTTTATATGATACTAAAAAAAGGCAGTTAGTTGCGCCTTAACTTTCTTTAACATTTACTTTACCCCCAGGTCCTTCAGCAC
>CAZLRY010000229.1:2954-5635 GCA_964561675.1 uncultured Chitinophaga sp. | reverse complement strand
CGAAGATTGAGTACAGGAAGTGGGCGGTTAGGTTGTTGCCGTTGGTGCAAGCGGTAGTTAGGTAGTAGTTGTTAGCTGCCTGCCTGCCGGCAAAGGCAGGTTCGGTGTTAGCTGTTCCCTTCTCGCTTCTCGCCTCTCGCCTCTCACTTTACTACCAACGCCTTATCAATCATAAACTTCAATCTCTCCCGGTGCGCTTTTGTTTGTTCGTTACCTGTATTCAGTTTATCCATTTTCGCCCGCAGTTGTTTCAGGTTTTCAAAGGAAGCAGAAGCTGAGGCATGGTCATAAGCGGGGTCCTTCATCATGCTGATCAGCTTGCTGATATAGGCATATTGCAGGTTCTGACGGTAAAGGTTGATATCCGTTTTCAGGTCGGCATCAAAGATCAGGCTGCTGAGCTCATTCATGATCACGGCGGGGGTGAAGCCATTGCCATACAAGGTGGTGCGGCTGGCCCTGGCCAAGGCCGTACTGTTCAGGATGCCGGATAAAACCGTATTCTGCAAAGCCATTACATCATTTTCCGGTTTGGGATCTTCGGTGCCATCCCCGAAATTATAACCACGACGCTGCAACTGCAGGTAAGGGTATAAGGGAGCATCACTGTCAAAGGCATTGGGGGCAAATATATAGGTGCCAAGGGCAGACAACACTTTTCGTTTATACTCATCCGGTACCGGGGTAAAGGGTTTTGCAGAAGTCTGCTGTCCGACAAAACTCCGGTCAACCATCACACCACTTACATAGTAAGATAATCCCACGGCCATGCCGAAGCGCTGGCCGAAGAGTGCATTATACTTCCGGCGCAGATCAACATAGCTTTCACCGGTTACCGCATATTTATCTTTCAGTTTCCCCATCAGGTTATTCACCAGCTGGAAACGTCCTGTGGCATAAGCGGCCATATCACTGCTCATATCCCATACCTGAACCCGGGGATCGATCCCGGTATGATCAGAAGCAATATCTGCATCATTCCCAAAAATCAGTTTCGGTTCGGTACTTCTATCCAGTATCTTTTTAAGCCCTGCTGCTTCTTCTCCTTTGGCGAAAGGACGGTATCCAAACTCGATGGCCCACCAGTCGTAAGGACCTGTTTTGGTGGTATAATAATCCACCGGCTTGAGGTCCGGTGATACATTCACCGAGGAGTAATCCATCACGGAACCTATGACGCCCCATTTACGGGTAATGGCCGTATCCTGTAATTCAGCAGGACTCAGCATCTGGCTGGCCTTCATATTGTGCTGCAGTCCCATGGTATGACCCATTTCGTGCATGACAAGTTCTGTATAGAACTGCTCGCGGAGATTTTTCAGTTCAATAGCCGGCATACCGGAGAGTTCCGCAAATACATAGCCGGCGGCAAACTCCTTCATCATGCCACTGGCAATAGTGCAGGAGCTGAAGTTCTTATGGTTCATACCGGTTGGATGAGTACCCTGTTTAAAAACAGACTGCTCGTCCAGTATGCCTTTGTAGAAACCGTGGTCCATGGTGATATCGGCGCCTAAGATTTGCCCGGTGCGTGGGTTTACAAAACTCGGGCCGATGGCAAAGCCCAGGTCGGATGCCACATATCGGATCACATTGTAGCGGATATCGGCGGGATCCCAACTGGCGGTATCCGGCATCATCTTCATCACGACCGCGTTCTTAAATCCTGCATATTCAAAGGCTTCATTCCACCGGGCACCGGCCTCCAGGAAGAGCTGCCGCAATTCCACCGGTGTGGTATTCTCAATCCACCAGGTGATTGGCTCTATTGGTTCGCTGAGCTTCGCCGTGGGATCCTTCTTTTCCAGGTGCCAGCGCTGTATCAGGTCGTGATAACGCGTTGGCTTCAGGCTGGTCATATCATCTGATTCGTTGGTGAAATAGCCTACACGGGGATCATCGAATCGTGGTCTATAATTATTCTCCGGCATTTTAATAAAACTATGCTGCATCCTGACCCGCACATAACGGGCATCCGTAATCGAACGGTCACCGCCATTCATAGGAGCGGGATTGTCGTACGCAAGCGAAACCACCACATCGGCGTTCTGCGGGAAGGAGCGAATCTTTTCAAAACCGGATTTATCGGTAACCAGATTTCCCAGGTTGAAAACGGCGGTGGGTGGAACAGAGGGTGGCAGGATGGGCTTTACCATATCCAGCTTTTCACTGATGAATAAAGAGTCGGCATTGATCAGGTAGCCCAGGCTGTCTTCGGCTCTTACCGCACCGGTATGAAAGACGGCCTCACTCACATCCACATCCTTTGCCTTGCTGACGGCATTGGTACTGTCGTAATAGTAATTGGTATTGCAGCGCATGAACTCCATCCGTCCGTACACTTTCCGCATCTTGAACACCCAGG
The DNA here is from genome assembly GCA_964561675.1 of uncultured Chitinophaga sp. Lineage (GTDB taxonomy): Bacteria > Bacteroidota > Bacteroidia > Chitinophagales > Chitinophagaceae > JJ008. Next base: position 3,270 of record CAZLRY010000229.1, on the reverse strand, counting down.
TCTCCCGCAACATATTCTGGTTGAGGAAGAGCAGGGCCGGTCCACCCATCGAAAAACTCTGGTAGATGAACTCCTTGTTGAGCTGGTCTTTCCGGATATACATGGTAGCCGATCCGCTGACTGTATCCTGGTAAAAGGTAAACAACCCTTCTGTTTTCTGCTTGTCCTTGGTCTGCGATTTCCATACGGAGTCACGCAGGGCTTTTACCGAATCGATTACAGGCTTTGGCTTAACAGGCGTTACTGGTTTTTTTACCTGAGCGAATACACATTGGCTAAATAAAAGGAGGCTCAAAGCCAGCAGGGTTGGTTTCAT
>CAZLRY010000229.1:0-2854 GCA_964561675.1 uncultured Chitinophaga sp. | reverse complement strand
TATTCCGACAGCGCGATCTATGGATTTTCGCATACGCATCTGAGTGGGACGGGTATTGCCGATTACTGTGATGTGTTGCTGATGCCGTTTACCGGCGAGGTGAAGTGGAAGAACAAAGAGTATGCCTCTCCTTTTTCCCATAAAAATGAAAAAGCCAGTCCGGGTTATTATGAAGTACTGCTGGATAAATTCAATATCCGGGCACAGTTAAGCACCAGCCTGCGTTCCGGTATGCACCAATATACCTTTGACGCTTCAGCCGTTGAAGGAAAAGTACTGCTCGACCTGCAGCACCGCGATGAAGTGCTGGGCTCCTCATTGGAAATGGTGAATGAATATGAAGTGAAAGGATCCAGGATCAGTAAGTCATGGGCCAAGGAACAGCACTTGTTCTTTTATATCCGTTTTGAAAAACCCATCAAGCGTTATCGCATGGCCCTGGAAGATCATCCGGTCAATGGATTGAATAAAGTAGAGGGAGATAATATCAAGTCTTATTTCTCTTTTGATCTTGGCGAAGAGAAAACGGTACGATTAAGGATCGGCATCTCGGGTGTGAGTACCGAGAATGCGAAGCAGAATTTGGAACAGGAGATCAGTCACTGGGATTTTAACCGGCTGAAACAACAGGCGGAGAATGCCTGGAACAGTGAACTGGGTAAGATTGACGTGAAGGGCGGTACACATGACCAACAAGTGGCTTTTTATACGGCCCTCTATCATACGATGATTGCCCCGAATATCTATACCGATGTGAATGGAGAGTACAGGGGTACAGATCTGAAAGTGCACAAAGCCGATGGCTTTACCAATTACTCGGTCTTCTCCTTATGGGATACACACAGGGCCCAGCATCCGCTGCAGACCATTATTAATAAGCAACGCACGAATGACTGGATCAAAACCTTTCTTGCCCAGTATAAGGCCGGAGGTATGTTGCCTGTATGGGAACTGAGTGGTAATGAAACTTTTTGTATGATTGGCTATCATGCCGTGCCGGTGATTGTGGATGCCTGGAAAAAAGGGGTACAGGGTTTTGATAAAGAACTCGCCTTAAAAGCCATGATCGATTATGCGGAGAGTAACCGTTTTGGGTTGCCTGCTTATATGAAACAAGGCTATGTAAGCAATGAAGATGATCATGAGAGTACGTCAAAGACGGTGGAGTATGCGTATGATGACTGGTGCATCTCCGAATTTGCCGCACAGATCGGGGCTACAAAGATCAGTGAACAATACCGCAAGCGGGCATTGAACTATCGAAATCTATTTGATCCGCGGGTCAAACATATACGTGGTAAAGTGCAGGGCTTCTGGTACTCACCCTTTGATGCCACCGAGGTCAATAATTTTTTTACCGAGGGCAACAGCTGGCACTACAGTTTTACCGCGCAACAGGATATTGATGGATTGAAAAAATTATATGGTGGTCAGGCTGGTTTTGCGAAACAACTCAACGAACTATTTACCACCCAACGAAAACTCAGTGGCCGCGATCAGAGTGATGTAACAGGACTAGTCGGGCAATATGCGCATGGCAATGAGCCGAGTCACCATATGGCTTATCTCTTTAATTATGCCGGACAACCCTGGCGTACGCAGGAGATCGTGCACAAGATCTGCACGGAGTTTTATCCCAATAACCCTGATGGACTGATTGGCAATGAGGACTGCGGACAGATGAGCGCCTGGCTCGTACTGAGTGCCATGGGTTTTTATCCCGTGACCCCCGGCAGTGATGTTTATGCACTCGGTACACCCTTATTTGATAAGATCGATATCAGCCTGGAAAACGGGAAACATATTTATATCAAGGCCAAAAACCACAGTCAGGGAAATTTTTATGTGGAAAGTATGCAGCTCAATGGCAAAGACCATCCCGCCAGTTTTCTCCGCCACAGTGACCTGGCCAATGGGGCCGAGATCCTTTTCAATATGTCGGACAAGCCGGCCCTGAAGCGGGGAACAAAAGAAGCAAATATGCCACATAGTAAGGTAGCTGATGAAGACTTTGTAGCCGTTCCTTATTTTGATATGGACAGTTATAAATTCAAGACCACAGCACTGGTAAAACTGGGACATATTGATCCGGCAGCGAAAATATATTATGAAGTAAAGAGTGCGCACCAACAGGTGCATACTTTTCCCACGTATACTAAACCATTCAGCTTAACTAAAACCGATACCGTATTTGCCTGGGCCATGAAGAACGGCATCAGCAGTCCACGTATCTACCGGGTCTTCTATAAAGTACCCGCCAATATCAGTATTGACGTAAAGAGCAAAGTACATCCCATGTACACGGCAGGTGGTAAGGATGCGTTGATTGATGGCATCATGGGTAATGAAAACTGGAAGACCGGTGACTGGCAGAGTTATTATGACCAGGATTTTAAAGCCGTGATTGATCTGCATACTGTTCGTCCGGTGAAGTATGTCGGCGTGCATGTATTACAGGAAGTGAGTCCCTGGATCGTATATCCCCAAGAATTAATTGTAGAAACCAGCAATGATGGAAAGACCTACCAGTTCTTAACCGTTATAAAAAATCAGGTAGGCACGGATGTAAAAGGACCCGTCCACCAGGTACTCGGCGAATACGTCAATACCAAAACCCGTTATCTCCGTTTCATAGCGCTGACTGGTGGGGCGTTACCGGGTTGGCATGAGAGTGCGGGTTCAGCAAGTCATGTTTTCATAGATGAGGTGATTGTTAAGTAATGCTTCGTTTTGCGCGGCCTTCTTTTCGTCACCCTTCGATACGTCCCTTATGCATTAGCTCATGCCCTGAAATTCTACTTTTGGGACTACTCAGGATGACAACATCATTTCGTTTCTTAAGAGGCTCCGTTGA
>CAZLRY010000228.1:1832-5663 GCA_964561675.1 uncultured Chitinophaga sp. | reverse complement strand
GTAGTGAGTGGTAAGTGGTGAATGGTGAGTGGGGAATGGGGAATAGGGAATAGGGAATAGGAAGTACTAAGAAAACTTGTCATCCCGACGAAGGAGGGATAGGATGTTGACAGTAGACTCTTCTATGAATTCCGACGAAGGAGGAATCTGGCTGTAGCACATAAGTTTGATAAATGCCGGTACGGGTTTTTGGGCCTGTGCCGGCATCATTTTTAGTCTCCGGCCAAATGGTTATCTTTAATTTTTAGCACTATATGAAAAGGCTCCTACTTTCCCTGTTTATTTTAGCGGGTTCATTGGTATCCGGCGCACAGAACCTGACCTCCTCTAATCTGCCTATTATTGTGATCAATACCAATGGTCAGGAAATACTAAATGATCCGAAGATCACGGCGGATATGGGTATTGTTTACAATGGAGAAGGATCACGGAACAATGTAACGGATCCATTCAATCATTATAATGGTAAAATAGGGATTGAAATCAGGGGCCAGTCTTCCCAGATGTTCCCGATGAAATCATACAGTATTGAATTATGGGATAATGCCGGTTCTTCTGTGGATAAGTCCTTATTCGGATTACCAAAGGAAAGTGACTGGGTGTTGTATGCTCCCTATACGGATAAAACCCTGATGCGGAATTTTCTGGCTTATACGTTTTCCCGGGAAATGGGGCATTGGGCCTCCAATTGCCGGTATGTTGAAGTGGTGGTGAATGGAGATTACAAAGGGATCTATGTGTTCATGGAAAAAATCAAACGTGGCAGTGGTCGCGTACCGGTAACAAAAATCGCCACCTCCGATGTCAGCTGGGATGCGGTTTCCGGAGGGTATATTTTTTCAATTGATAAAGAAGCGGATGGCTGGTATTCAGCCGTGTATCCGCCCTATGGCAGCAGCGGACAAAATATCCGTTTTTCGTATATCTATCCAAAACTGAGTTCCATCGTTACGGCCCAGCAGGACTACCTCAAAAAGTACGTGGATAGTTTTGAAACAACGCTCAAAAGTGATCATTTCCAGGACAAACAAACGGGCTGGCGGAAATATGCGGAGGAAGCTTCTTTTATTGATTATTCGATTGTGAATGAAATCAGCCGCAATGTGGATGGCTACCGGCTAAGCTCGTATTTTAATAAAGACCGGCAGAGTAAAGGGGGTAAGATTAAAGCAGGCCCGGCCTGGGACTATGACCTGGCTTTTCGGAATGCCAATTATTGCCGGGGAGCGGAAACCACCGGATGGGCGTACCAGTTTAACCGGGATTGTCCGCAGGATTTCTATCAGATCCCTTTCTGGTGGTATCAGTTTGAAAAAGACAGTGCTTATCAGGCCGCATTCCGATGCAGGTGGAAGCAAGTACGTGAGGGGAGTCTGAGCGATACCCGGATTTTCAAACTGATTGATTCGGTGGTGGCCTTAACCGACGAAGCCCGTACACGTCATTTTCAACGCTGGCCTGTACTTGGTCAATATATCTGGCCCAATCCACAACCTATCCCCACCAGTTACACCAGTGAAATCACCACCCTTAAAGAGTGGCTGATCGCACGTGCCAGCTGGATCAGTTCGTCCATCCCAAATGCCGGACCCTGTTATGATTACCCGGCTGCTGAAAAAGCCTCGATCATACCCGCTTTTTATCCTAACCCGATCACGAATCATTTTACCCTTGATATTAAATCAAAAATGACACAAGCGCTCATGGTACAGATTACGGATGCCATGGGCCGGTCCGTTTGGAAACAAACCTATAACCTGCAATACGGGGAGAATTATTATACCGTGCAAACCGACCAGTGGGCACCTGGCATTTACCTGCTTTCCTTCAAAGCCGCCAGTGGCGAAAAAGGAACGAAAAAGCTCCTTAAACAGTAAGCCCCCGGCCCTTAACTTTGCGCCATGCGAAAACTGAGCATGGCTGAACTGGGACGTAAGTCGGTTGAAGAGTTTAAGGCTTCTGAAAAGACACCGATCATTCTGGTGCTGGAGAATATCCGCAGCGCCTATAATGTGGGCAGTGTGTTCCGGACCTCCGACGCCTTCCTGGTACAGGCGATTTATATCATCGGGTATTCAGCCAAACCTCCCCATAAAGAAATTAAAAAGACCGCCCTGGGTGCAGAAGAAACCGTAACCTGGATGTATTTTAAAACTACGGAGGAGGCCATAACGGAATTAAGGAAGGACGGGTTCAATGTTTATGCCGCCGAACAGGCAGAGGGGAGTTACAAGCTCAATGCAATTGAATTCGAAGCGGACGAAAAAATAGCCGTGGTATTCGGTAACGAGGTCACCGGGGTAGAGCAGAGCACCATTGCTTTATGTGACGGTTGTCTTGAAATTCCCCAACTCGGTATGAAACATTCGTTAAACATCGCTACTGCGGCTGGTGTGGTGCTATGGGAATTAGTTCGTAGCCGGATCAACGCTTCTTAGCAGGCACTCATTACTCATTATTCATTACTCATTTGCATGACCAAGGTAAAATCATACTTAAGCCTCATCAAATTTTCACATACGATTTTTGCAATGCCCTTTGCGTTGATTGGTTTTTTTCTGGCCATCTTCGAAAACACTTCTGTTATTCCCGGATGGCATACAAAGGTTTTTCCACCGGCTTTCGATTGGAGTTCGCTCGGTATTAAATTGGTACTTGTCATTCTTTGCATGGTCTTCGCCCGTAGTGCCGCCATGGCCTTTAACCGTTATCTCGACCGGCAGTATGATGCAAAAAATCCCAGGACTGCAGTACGGGAGATTCCATCCGGTGTTATTACGCCAAAAAACGCATTAGCCTTTACCATTATCAGCTGCCTATTATTTATCGCCTGTACCTGGTTCATCAATTCCATTTGCTTTTACCTGTCGCCGGTAGCCCTGGCCGTGGTACTGGGTTATAGTTATACCAAACGGTTCACCCCGCTTTGTCACCTGATACTCGGACTGGGTTTATCCCTGGCACCCATCGGGGCCTACCTGGCTGTCACCGGGGAGTTTGCCCTTTTACCCATCCTTTTTTCGATAGCCGTAATCTTCTGGGTCAGTGGCTTTGATATTATTTATGCCCTGCAGGATGAGGAGTTTGATAAATCCAATCAGCTTTATTCCATTCCTGCCTGGCTGGGTAAGGGGAAAGCATTGTTGGTTTCTGAGTTTCTTCATCTCCTGAGTGCCGGTGCCGTAGTATATGCCGGGGTGTATGGTCATTTCAGTTGGTTATACTGGATCGGGGTGTTGGTTTTTATCGGGATGCTGGCCTACCAGCATTCGGTTGTAAAGCCCAATGACCTCCGGCGGGTTAACCTGGCTTTCATGACTGCCAACGGAATTGCATCCGTGGTATTTGCCATTTTTGTCATCGCTGATCTGTTCATTAATAAATTTTAACCCTTGGCAAGAATCCTATGTATTGATTATGGCGGTAAACGCACCGGTATTGCGGTCACGGATCCGCTGCAGATTATTGCCACGGGACTGACCACCGTGGAATCAAAAACCCTGATTCCTTTTCTCAAGGATTATTTTGCCCGGGAAACCGTGGAACTGATCCTGATAGGCGAGCCTAAAAACTGGGATGATTCACCCACTCATGCCACCCCGCTGGTAGAGAATTGCATTAAGAATCTCCAGCGGAATTTTCCCGGCATGCCGATCAAAAAAGTAGATGAACGCTACACGTCCAAAATGGCCAAAGACGCCATGCTCGAAATGGGCATGAAGAAGAAAGACAGAAGGAATAAGGCCTTTGTCGATGAGATCGCGGCGGCGATCATGCTACAAGAATATCTGAGAAGTCTGTAGGGAGTGGTGAGTGGTGAGTGGTGAGTGG
>CAZLRY010000228.1:0-1732 GCA_964561675.1 uncultured Chitinophaga sp. | reverse complement strand
GAGTGGTGAGTGGTGAGTGGTGAGTGGGAGATAGTACTTAGAAGCAGTTTATCCCATTAAATTGACAATATTTCTCAGGAGGTTTTTGAATTTAAAATTTGTACATTTTTTGACTTTTGCTTTTTGGTCCTTCTTTGGATCTTGGCATCTTCGGTTCTTGGTTCTTTGTTTCCCGGCATCTTCGGTTCTTGGTTCTTTTTTCAGTATTTTTGCAATATGATTCTACCCATCGTAGCATACGGCCACCCGGTACTGCGGAAGCTGGCAACAGATATAAAGGCTGATTATCCCCAGCTTGATAAATTTATAGAGGATATGTGGGAAACCATGTATGCCAGCAGCGGGGTGGGCTTAGCAGCGCCCCAGGTAAACCGGGATATCCGCTTGTTTGTGGTGGATACAGAGCAAATGTTCGCAGGGATGAATGAAGAGGAACAAAAGGAATATCCGGATGCACCCGGATTGAAATCGGTATTTATCAATGCCCATATTGTGGAACTGGATGGAGAGGAATGGTCCTATAATGAAGGATGTCTCAGTATTCCGAAAGTCCGGGAAGATATTTACCGGCATGAGACAGTGACCCTCGAATACCTGGATGCGGATTTTAATCCACATACCAGTACTTTTTCAGGACTGACCGCCCGGGTCATTCTGCACGAGTATGATCATATAGAAGGCAAACTCTTTATTGATCATATCTCACCGCTTAAGCGGAAATTAATGAAAGGGAAACTCAACGATATAACCAAAGGCAAAATCAATGTGGATTATAAGATGATGTTCCCCGGCTAACCCATGAACAGACTCTTCACCTTATTACTCTTACTTAGCTGTCTTACGGCCAGTACCCAGGAGAATGAGGATTCGCTGGACAACCAGCGCCTGGCCAAAATGGTTAACCTGACCGAAGTGATCATCCGGAGTGACCTGAATGTAGCCCGCTTTATCAACCAGGTAAAGAATGATACTACTTTTTACAAAGCCTTCCGCAACCTGCACATCATCGGATTTACTTCCTGGAATGATATCCGCATCCGCGATAAAAAAGGGAGTGTACAAGCCGCATTAATGAGCAAGACCAGGCAGGTTCGTGCCAATGGCTGCCGGACCATGGAACTGCTCTCGGAAACCAGTACCGGTGATTTTTATGACGATCAGCAACAGTATAATTATTATACGGCCGAGTTATATGCCGGCCTCTTTTTTACCAAGGGTACCGTGTGCGGGGAAAACAATATTGTAAAAGGCATTGATTTTAATCCCCGTTCGGCCAGTGGAATGGCCAAACATAAGCAGCAGTTGAAAACGCTCTTTTTTAATCCGGGTAAGAAAATTCCCGGGATCCCTTTTATCGGTGATAAGATTGACATTTTTGATCCGGACCGTGCCGAATACTATGATTTTACGATTGACTACGGGGATTACGAAGGACAATCCTGCTATGTATTTACGATAAAAGCAAAAGAAAATCTGGGTGGTAAGAAAGACAAGATTGTGATCGATAATATGGTCACCTGGTTCAACACCCGTACCATGGAGGTGATGGCCCGTAACTACGACATGAGCTATAATGCAGGTGTATATGATTTCGACGTACACATGGAAGTACAGATGACCAAAGTGGGCGAGCTCCTCGTCCCCAAACTACTCCGTTATATCGGCAACTGGGATGTGGCGTTTAAGAAAAGGGAAAGGGGGGTGTTTACGGCGACGCTATTTGATTTTGTAA
>CAZLRY010000227.1:0-5671 GCA_964561675.1 uncultured Chitinophaga sp. | reverse complement strand
ATCCAGCGGCGTAACAGGCGAAGTGATTTACGTGGATGCCGGCTACCACATCTTCTCCCTGTGCATTCACCAGGTATTCACCGTAGAAATGGTTTTCACCATTGCCGGGGTTACGGGTGAACGCCACACCGGTGCAGCATCCTTCACCCATATTACCAAAGACCATGGCCTGAACGTTGACCGCAGTTCCCCATTCGTGTGGAATTTTTTCAATACGACGGTATTCAATGGCGCGTTTGCCATTCCAGCTGGCAAATACGGCACCCACACCACCCCACATTTGTTCCCAGGGATCATCAGGGAATTCAGTACCTAATACTTTCTTAACGGTTTTCTTATAATCTTTAACGAGTTCTTTCAGTTCATCAGCGGTAAGATCAGTATCGCTGGCATATCCCTTTGTATGTTTGATATGCTCCAGTTTTTCATCCAGCACTTTACGGATGCCTTTTCCTCCTTTAGGTTCGATACCGGCGGCTTTTTCCATCACCACATCGGCATACATCATGATGAGGCGACGGTACGCATCATACGCAAAACGGGCATCGCCACTCTGGGCAATCACGCCTTTAATGGTGTTTTCGTTCAGACCTACATTCAATACAGTTTCCATCATACCGGGCATGCTCTTACGGGCGCCGGAACGAACGGATAATAACAATGGATTTTTTTCATCACCGAATTTTTTACCAGTGATTTTTTCCATTCTTTCCATGGATTCTTTTACCTGTGCGTTCAGGGATTTGGGATAGGTTCTTTTATTCGCATAGTAGTAAGTACAAACCTCTGTGGTAACGGTAAATCCCGGGGGTACCGGTAATTTAAGGTTCGGGTGTCCTGCCATTTCAGCGAGGTTAGCCCCTTTACCGCCAAGCAAGTTTTTCATTGATTCGTTTCCATCGGCCTTGCCGCCGCCGAAGAAGTACACATACTTTCCGGTTTTTGTTTTTGTTGCCATATTAGATAAGCTTTTGTGCCTGCATAGTTAGCGCTAAACCAGCCGAATAGGGGGGACTCAGGTCAGCGGAAACACTGATTCTTATCAATGAGTTACATGAAAAAAGACGAAATGGTATTTATTTCGTCTTTTTCAATATGTTATCTGTAGGAAATTAACCTTTGAACTCGTAGTAAGGCACTTCGTCATGGCTCTCGGCTTCTTTCTGCAGCCAGTAAGCCTGGGTAACCACATGTCCGTTTTTGGTTTTCAACATCCGGCCAAAAATGGCATTCGTGGCATTGAAAGTATAATCCGTTACGCCAACTGTAAATGTAGAGGGGGGCGGCGGCGGCGGAGGAGCAGGGGGCGCTGTTTCTCCCTCTGCCACTTTGGGAGGAGGTGCGGCTTTCGGCGCCGGGCTGGGGACGGCCACTACTGTAAACCCGTTCAATTCCAGCAAGGGTTTCAGAAAAGCGAGTCTCTCCGGACTTACATTCTTTTCGACGATGCCGCATTTAACGCCATCCAGTTCCTCAAATTCATGGTTCTTGTTGATCGCCATACAACAGTGCTTATAATGAATGAATGTAATCGTAGATCCAGCTCAGTAACCCGGCCAGTACAATACCGGCACCACAAAGAAGCATCCCCAGTTTTACCGGGGCCATCAGTTTCAGTGGTTCAACCGGATTATCGTTTTTATCCATAAATACCGCCCGGATCACCCGCAGGTAATAATACAGGGAAATGATCATATTGAGCGCCGCCACCAATATCAACCAGTAAGCAGCATCGGATGCGCCCGCCGTGATCAAAAACAGTTTTCCGAAGAAACCAGCGGTAGGTGGTATTCCCGCCAGCGAGAATAAGGCAAGGGCCAGCATCCAGCTTAAAAACGGGTTGGTTTTATATAACCCTTTATAGTCATCTATATTTTCTTTGCCGGTTCTTTCGGTGATCACACTGGCCACACCAAATGCAGCCAGATTGGAGAAAATATAAATCAGGACAAAATAAATTACAGCCGTACTGGGCAGATGAAATTTGTCCTGACTACTGCCACTGAGCGCAAGAAGGATAAAGCCTACCTGGGCGATGGAAGAAAAAGCAAGAAATCGTTTAATGTTTTGTTGACGCAGGGCAAATAAATTACCAATCACCATGGTTGCGACGGAAAGAAGGATGACCATGGGCTGCCAGATGTGGTGCAACGGAGCGAATACCCGGAATAGCATAGTCATGAAAATAAATGCAACGGCCCCCTTCGAAATAACAGAAAGAAATGAAGTTACTGCTATCGGTGATCCTTCATATACATCAGCCGTCCATAAATGGAAGGGCACGATGGATAATTTAAAGGCAAATGCAGTGAAAAAGAACACAAATGCGAGAATCTGCAGGGTCGAACCGTCCAGCCGTTCTGTGATTAAAGGCAAACTGACCGTACCGGTACTTCCATATATAAGTGAAATACCAAAAAGTAAAATACCGGATGAAAATGCAGAAGAAAGAATCATCTTCATTGCGCCTTCCGCGGATTTTTTCTTATCCAGATCAAAATTCGCCATAGCGGCTACCGGAATGGTTGCGAGTTCAAGTGCCAGGTAAAAAATCAGCAGGTTGGCACTGGAGATCATAAAGAACATACCCAACAGGGCCGACAGCATCAGCAGGAGAAATTCGGCCAGGTGCGGTGTTTTTCTCAGCCAGTCCGCACAAAGCAGGGTGATCAGGTAAACCCCGAGATTCAGGATATTCTTCTGAAAGGCAATCAGGTTAGTAGTATAATACATATCGCCAAAAAGCCGCCCCTCCGTATTCATTACAAAGCCAAAAACAAAATTAGCCAGTAGTAAAACCTGTGCAACAGGTAGCAGGGTTTCATTTTTTACGCCCTTACCGATTTTGATAAAGAGTAAAAGGAAAATGATGCCGGTAAGCACCAGTTCTGATTTCATCAATGTGAACAGTTCATTCATTCCAGCCAGTTTTATTTTCCAGCAATTCGGTTCATTATTTCTTCTGCCGCCGGTTGCAGCAGGTCATTCAGCCAGCCTGGGGCTATCCCAATGGCAAGTATGCCGCCCACCAGTAACAGGGCCGCCAGTTTTTCATTCCATGCAGCATCTTTTAAGGTCAGGTGTGCTTCATTGATATTCGGCCCCATCATTGTTTTGCCAATCGCTCTTAATATATACACAGCGGTGACCACAATGGACATAGCGGCAGCTATCGTAGCGATCCGGTGAAAGAGATCCGGGTTCTGCCAGGAACCTACAAATACCGTCATCTCGGCCACAAAGCCGCTCAATCCTGGTAAACCGAGTGAACAAAGTCCTACAATAAAGAAGATGGTACTGATAAAGGGCATCTGCTTCATCAGGCCTCCCATCTCGCCGACCATCCGTGTATGCGTACGGTCGTAGATCATGCCAATCACGGCAAAGAAAAGGGCCGTCATCACCCCATGCGATACCATCTGCATCAATGCACCGGTGATAGCCGTTTGCGTCAGCATACCGATTCCTAACAGACTGAATCCAACGTGACTCACAGAAGAGTAGGCGTTGATATATTTCAGGTCCTTTTGCATCATCGTGGCGAATGCGCCATAAAGAATGGCTATTGCAGAAAGAACAATAATGATATTCGCATATTCCTTGGCGCCTTCAGGTAATAAGTAAGTGGCCACCCGTAAACAACCATATCCTCCGAGTTTCATGGAGATACCCGCAAGGAACATACTACCCGCGGTAGGGGCGGAAGAGTGACCATCGGGAACCCAGGTATGCAACGGGAATAAAGCGGTAAATACCCCAAAGCCCAGGAACAACAGGGGAAATAAAATGTGCTGGTATTCGGCAGGGATCGTTGTTTTGGAAAGGGTCATGATGTCAAACGTATTGCCCGCGAGAAAATATAATCCCAGCATACCCACCAGTATCAGGGCCGATCCACCCATCAGCATCAGGGCCAGTTTGTTGGCACTGTATTCTTTTTTACCACTGCCCCAGATACCAATCAGCAGGTACTTAGGTATTACAGATATTTCCAGAAAGAAGAAGAGAATGAACAGATCAAGGGAAATGAAGAAACCATAAGCACCGAGTCCGAGCAGCAGCAGCAGGAAATAAAACTCTTTGGTCATCTTCTCTACGTTCCAGGATACCAGCACACCGGCTACCACTACAAAACTGGTCAGCAGGATCATGGCGACCGAAATACCATCCACTCCAAAGTGAAAACTGATATTCAGGGTTTTGAAAAGCAGGTGTTGCTGTTCAAAAAGCATCTGGGCCGTATTGTTAATGGCTCTTTCATGCCGGAAAGCCAGCAATAATGCTACAGCCAGTCCGAGTTGCAGTAAGGAACCGGCCAGTGAAATCCATTTCACCTGTGCTTTGTTCCGCGCGGCCAATACAGCCAGGGCGGTCAGCAAAGGGGCTCCTATAAGTAATAAAAGGTTCATCAATTCTTATTTAGAAATACACCGGTTTGAAAACATATATAAACAATACGGCCAGCAGGATTACTCCACCCAGGAAGATAATCGCATATTGCTGTACTTTCCCCGACTGGAATTTTTTAATTCCTTCGGATACCAGTACCGTGGTATTGCCGGTAAGGTTGACCAGTCCGTCCACAATAGTGCGGTCAAACCAGGCAGCGGCGCGGCCAATAATATTGAACAATACCTTCTTCGTGATAAACAGGTATATTTCGTCGATATAAAATTTGTGATACGCTGATTTGTATAAACCACCCAGTGAAGCCGCGAGTTTAGCAGGCTTATCGCTGGCTTTAGCATACATCCATAAAGCGAGTAAAATACCTGCCAGTCCCAGTGCTACCGGGGCCGCAGAAAAAGACAGGTTAAAATGGGATTCAAGCGCCTTTCCATCTGAACTCACCAGTTCGCCAAACGGGATAAAACCAGCAGCGGCCGCACCTGCAGCTAACAATATAAGCGGCATCATCATTACAAAGCCACCTTCACCATGACTATGATGTTCCCCATGCACTTCATACGGCTTGTTCCAGAAAATACTAAGATATAAACGGAACATATAGAAAGCGGTCAGTCCTGAAGTAATCAGGGCGATCCAATAGATAGCGGTATTACTATGATAGGCGGCTAACAGGATTTCCTCTTTGCTGAAGAATCCGGACAATGGAGGAACACCCGCAATGGCGAGACAGGCTACCAGGAAAGTGAAATGCGTAATGGGCATTTTTTTCCATAAGCCTCCCATGTCTTTCATTTCATTGCTATGTACATAATGGATCACCGCACCCGCACCAAGGAAGAGCAGGGCTTTAAACATGGCATGGGTAAACAAGTGAAACATGGATGCGGTATAACCCAATCCGGCTTCACCACCGTATTTTGAAACGCCGAGGGCAAACATCATATAACCGATCTGTGACATGGTGGAGTAAGCCAGCACTCTTTTGATATCGGTTTGTGTACAGGCAATCACGGCGGCAATAACCGCGGATATAGCACCAACCCAGCCAATCATTTCCAGTACACCGGGAGTGGTGACGGAGAAAACAGGGAATAAACGGGCCACGAGATATACACCCGCCACCACCATCGTGGCAGCATGGATTAAGGCAGAAACAGGAGTAGGACCTTCCATGGCATCCGGTAACCAGATATGCAAAGGGAACATCGCACTTTTACCGGCCCCACCGATAAACACCAGGGCCGCGCCCCAGGTCAGAGCA
>CAZLRY010000226.1:0-5683 GCA_964561675.1 uncultured Chitinophaga sp. | reverse complement strand
TCGGCGGGCAACAGGTCGGGTGTAAACTGTATCCGGCTGAACCGGGCATGTATGGCTTGTGCCAGCGACTTGATGGTCAGGGTCTTGGCCAGTCCGGGTACTCCTTCCAGTAATACGTGGCCATTACTCAGGAGCCCGATCAGCAGACGATCCAGCATATGGGTCTGACCAATGATCACATGACCTATTTCTTTTCTTAATGTGTCGGTAAACTGGCCGGCATGGCTGATTTTTTCATTCAGCAGGCGGATGTCTTCGGCGGTTTTTAACATAGTTACTGTTTAAATACGATGATGGCAGACTATTTGTACAAAGAACTGACAAGTCTGATAGTTCCACAAATTACGAATTGGAACTATGCAAATAATTTGCCGTTATTGTAAATGGTTGAAAATACGGTACTAAATCAGGTAAAAAACCGTTAAACGGTAAGAAAAATCTGCCTATTTTGTTCAATAAATCCAACGATATGAAAAAACAGTATTTCACCCTGCTCCTCATCGCAGCAACATTCCTGACAGCCGGAACCGGTTGCGAGAAAGAAAAATCAGCCCCAAAAACAAAAACAACACTCCTGACACAGGCCAGCTGGAAATTCAGTACTGCCTCGGCTTCGGGTACCGATATCACGAATAATGCAGCCATTGCCTGTATCAAGGATGATGTGATCACGTTTACCAGCAGCAATACCGGTACGATCACTGAAGGAACCATAGTTTGCTCGCCGACCACTGCGGGCAGTTTTACCTGGAGTTTCCAGACCAGCGAAACCCAACTCCAGATGTCATCAGGTATTTACCCGGCCGGTTCAGGACTGTTTACCATTACAGCACTTACCGAAACCAGTCTGACCATTACACAGGATGTGGTAATACCACCATCCAGTTCGGCCATTCCGGTTTCAGCCACTTATATTCATTAATCAGGAAAGATATTTGCCAACGATCGGCACCCGTCTGCCCACCCCAAATGCTTTTGGGGATACACGGATGATGGGGCAGAACTGGTTGCGCTTATATTCATTGATATTGACCATCCGCAGCACCCGGTCGGTCAGTGCCGCATCAAATCCAAGCGCTTTGATCTCATTAGGTCCCTGTCTTCTTTCGATATACTGATAAAGAATCTGGTCCAGTACCGCATAATCCGGCAGGGAATCTGAATCTTTTTGTCCGGGCCGTAACTCGGCAGAAGGGGCCTTGGTAATAATATTTTCGGGAATGATTTCTTGTTCCCGGTTGATATACCGGGCCAGGGCATAGACCTGCATTTTATAACAATCACCCAATACACCCAGTCCGCCGGCCATATCGCCATAAAGCGTTCCATAGCCGGTGGCCAGTTCACTTTTATTTGACGTGTTCAGTAAAATATACCCGAACTTATTAGCAATGGCCATCAGCAGGTTGCCCCTGGAGCGGCTCTGGATATTTTCTTCCGCGAGACTAAAGGGCAGGTCCCCGAAAATGGGCTTCAACTCAGTCAGGAAACTGTCGTAAATATTTTTAATCGGCAGGATATCATATGGATTATCCAGATTCTTACTCAATTGTTCCGCATCACTCACACTATGTCCCGTTGAGTACTGGGATGGCATCAGCACCGCCCTTACATTGTCTTTGCCCAGGGCATCACAAGCAATAGCCAGTGTCACGGCGCTATCGATTCCACCGCTGCTGCCAAGGATAGCTTTGGTAAAACCCATCTTGGTAAAATAATCCCGGATCCCGGTCAATATGGCCTGGTAAATTTCAGCGGTACATAAGTTGTAATCCAGTTCGGCCGGGTTGAACTCTGCATCCGGCAATTGTGCAGCCGGAACCAGCACGGGTAGGTTAAAGGTCCCGTCCTCTTTCCATTCCACCATTTCGATCGCCTCTTCAAACAGCGGCAGTTGTTTCACGAGGTTGGAATGCTTGTCCATCACCAGTGATCCGCCATCAAATACAATTTCTGTCTGACTGCCCACGCAATTACAATACAACATTGGCAGTTTATACTTGGACGTATTGAGTTTTACAATCGCTTTGCGGTCTTCCACATGCGTATAATCAAAAGGAGAAGCGGACAGGTTCAGCATAATATCCGGCGACTCTTTCATCAGTTCATCCATCGGACAGTTGCGATAGAGCGGATTATCACCCAGGTTCCAGATATCCTCACATATGGTTACAGCCAGTTTTTTTCCTTTGAAGGGTATGACATTCCAGCCATAAGCCGGCTCAAAATAGCGGTACTCATCAAATACATCATAATTGGGGAGACAGGTCTTATGCGCCACTCCTTTAATGTCCTTTTCATATAACAGGTAAGCTGCGTTAAAAAGGTCTTTCCCTTCCCGGGCCGGATTGCGGTCAGGGGCCCCGATCAGTACCCCGATCGTATCGGCTTCTTCCCGGATACGGTCAATCGCTTCATTGCATTTGGCAATAAAATCTGCAAATTCCAGGAAGTCCCGCGGCGGATATCCGCAAACACACAATTCGGAAAACAGCACCAGTTCAGCCCCCATGGCTTTGGCCTGACGGATACCGGCAATGATTTTCTGTGTATTGGCTTCGAAATTACCGATATGATAATTTTGCTGCGCAAGGGCTATTTTCATTGTACAAATTTATGTGAATGTTTTTGTAGCTACATTCGTGTCACAACATTTTTACTCATCTCACGTTTTGAGTCACTATGAAAAAATCGCTTTTTTTCCTGCTGTTGCTGTCATTTCTTTATTCCTGTAAAGACAAATCCAACGCCCCGGATGTATCCGGCATCTCCGTCAGTATTCCGGTGATCCGCTTTGACCAGGATTTCTTCCGGATCGATACCAATGATATTCCCGGCGGACTCCGTCAGTTACAGCAAAAACACCCGGGTTTCTATATCGACTTTATGCAGCAAATTCTCGGGGTCAGCGGGGCGGATACCAATCAGCAAACCCTGGTGGTCACCCGTGAATTTATCCGGGGATATGCCCCGATTCAGCAAATGCTGGATAAAAAATTTAAAAACACCAATTCGTTTCAGCAAGAACTGGAGCAGGCTTTCCGGTATGTAAAACACTATTTTCCGGACTACAAGACGAGTAATGCCATCCTTTTCACCGGTCCCTTTGATGCACCCGGGGTGGCTAATACCAATTCAGGCTTTGCCTTTGGACTGCAGCAATATGCCGGCAACGACTTTGCAGAATACCAGGCGCCTGTATTCCAGGAAATGTTCCCGACCTATATTTCCCGCCGCTTTTCACCGGAATATATGGTCACCAATTGTATGAAGTCTGTGGCCGAGGAAATTTTTCCCGACCGCAGTGCCGGCAAACCACTTATCGAGCAAATGATTGAAAAAGGAAAGCAATGGTATGTGCTGGACAAGTTTCTTCCGGATGCTCCCGATTCGCTGAAGACCGGTTTTACCCAACAGCAACTGGCCTGGTGCCAGGCCAATGAGGGCAGTATCTGGTCGCATATTGTAAAGAATGAAGACCTCCATTCACTCAGCCCCGCAACTTTACAGGTCTATATCGGGGAAGCGCCCTTTACGCAAGGTATGCCCCAGGAATATTCGCCCGGCAATCTTGGCCAATGGATTGGCTGGCAGATCGTGAAAAAATTTGTAAGTAAAAACGAGGGGTTATCGATTGCTGAAATTATGCGGACGGCACCGTCCGTTATTGTCGAACAGGCCAAATACAAACCGAAATAATATCAATTGCCTTTAAAGGGAACGATCATTTCAAAAGAAGGAATACGCACATCAAACATGGCGCGGCTGAGCAGGTTCTCCATCTGGTACGTGCCGTACATTTTGCCCATTTCGGTGCGCAGGTTACAGCCGCTTACATACTGGTAATTTTCGCCGGGCTGCAGGGTTGGTTGTACGCCAACAACGCCCTCCCCCTCTACTTCCCGGTGTGTGCCGTTACTGTCGAATATAAACCAATGCCGGCGGAGAAGTTTTACAGGAAAAGCATTGTGATTCTCCAGGGTAATGCGGTAAGCAAACATATACTCAGACTGCAACGGATTGCTGTAATCAGACTGATAAAATGTTTCAACGCTTACTTGTACGCCCTCAGAGATCATACTTGTCATGTAGTAAAAATAAAGAAATTGCGGCAGACCGTGAACCCCGGGAGATCTTTCACGTTGTTTTTACCGCAAGCCCTTATTTTTGCCCCACCGAATAAAAAGAATTGTCATGAAAATAGCAGTAGCCAAAGGAGACGGAATCGGCCCTGAAATCATGGAAGCCGTACTTAAGATATTCAATGCCAACAAAGTACCCCTCGAGTATGAATACGTAGATATGGGAAAATGGGTATTTGACAAGGGATTTAACAACGGGATGACCCCTGAAGCCAAACAAAGTATTGAGTCCCTCGGATTACTTTTTAAGGGCCCGATGGAAACCCCCAAGGGAAAAGGGGTGAAAAGTATCAATGTAACAGCCCGCAAAACCTGGAACACTTTTGCGAATAAAAGGGATTTCCGGACCCTGCATGGTGTGGATACTGTTTTCAGTAAAGCCGGTATTCCCATCGATATCACAGTTGTCCGTGAAAATATTGAAGACACTTACGGAGGCATTGAACATATGCTGACCCATGATGTGGCCCTCAGCCGACGCTTTATCACCCGTCCGGGCAGTATGCAGGTAATCCGCTATGCGTTTGAAATGGCCCGCCAGAAAAAAGCCCGCCGGATCACCTGCGGACATAAGGCCAATATCATGAAAATTACCGACGGCCTCTTCCTGGAGTGTTTTTATGAAGTAGCCAAAGAGTATCCCGATCTGAAATCCGATGATATCATCGTAGATGATCTCTGTATGAAACTGGTAACCCGCCCTGATAATTTTGATGTGGTGGTATTGACGAACTTACAAGGTGATATTGTTTCTGATCTCTGTGCCGGACTGGTTGGCGGACTGGGTTTCGCTCCTTCCGCCAATATTGGTGACCATATTGCCATTTTTGAAGCGGTACATGGCACGGCTCCGGATATAGCCGGAAAAAATATTGCCAACCCCACCGCCCTCCTGCTGAGTGGTTTGGCCATGCTTCGTCATGTCGGACTTACAGAAAACGCAGCAATCATTGAAAATGCACTCTTATATACCCTTGAAAACGGTATCCATACCGGTGATTTCGGGGATAAAAATATTCCATCCGTCAATACCACCCAGTTTGCTGATGCCATCATTGGCAATTTCGGTAAAACACCAGAAGTGGGCGGACGTGAAATCATCCCGAATGAACCCGGCACCCCCACCCCCCTCAAACTGGAAATCAACTCGATGATGATTTCCAAGGAAGCAGAAGACGAAGTAATCTCCGGGGTCGACTTATTTATTGAAAGCAGCCAGCAACCGCTTGAAATAGCCGAAAAATGTAAACGCCACGCCGGTGTCAAATTCAATCTGGTCAGTATCAGCAACCGGGGCACCCAGGTATGGCCTACCGGTTCCGTATACACGAACCTGGTGAACCAGTACAATGTCCGCTTTGAAAGTATCGACAACGAACCGCTGAACCAGCAGGACGTAATCGGACTCTATGTCAGCATGAGCGGTAATTTCAAGATCTGTTCTTTTGAATTACTGAACAGCTGGGGCGATAAGAAGGCGTATTCGCTGGCACAGGGACAGTAGGTGATTTTCTTAGAAGAACTTGCTGCAACCACGGGTG